>CAMLET010000335.1 GCA_946479125.1 uncultured Flavobacteriales bacterium | reverse complement strand
CGGAGTATAACCATCCAACCAAGTATCCCATGAAGAATCGGCTACGGAATAGTTGAAACGACCAGAATTATCAAAATGCTTTTGCAATTGCGCACTCAATTCACGCTTGTAATCTTTGAAGGAGAAAACTCCGGATTTATACAAATGTAAATCCCCCATATACGTTGTAATTCCCTCACACAAGTAGCCCAAACGCGAGAAATTCTCTTTTTGATAATTGTATGGGAACATTTCAATCGGACGAATGGCCTTCACATTCCAGGTATGATATAACTCATGTGAACTTACTCCCAAAAGATCATCGTAAGCGTTTCTGAAGATGTCGAAAGTTGGTCCAAGCAAAATCACTGTCGACTTCTGATGTTCAACACCATGATAAGCCTTATAAGGAACAATTTGATTCAGGAAATGGTATTCTTTTACAGGGAATTCAATGAACGCAGCCATTTGAGTTTCAGTAAACGCTTTGAAATCTGCAATTACTTTTTCCCATGGAACATCATTTAATCCATTGAACCAGATGTAAAATTTCGTTTCACCTACTTCATAAAAATTCACCAGTAAATTAGGCGAACAGATAAAAGGTGAATCTGCCAATTCATGGAAAGACGCAGCATGCAGCAAACCATCTTTCTGTTCCATTGAACAGGCAATTTTCCATGATTCAGGAATGTTCAATTTCACCTGAGATGGTTCATTCTCTTTTCCTTCAGCATAAACAAAGCAGTTTACAGGATTAGAATACAACTGCTTATCCGACAAAAACGTAGAACCAGCATTCAGCTCAGCAGCGTAGTAAGAATATTCAATTCGAATTTCTTTCGAACTACCATTTTCAATGATCCATGAAGAAGAATCTCGCTTCGTTGCAGCAAGTGTTTTTCCTTCAGAAGAATAAACTTTAAATCGCTTTACATTCTTCGCAAAATTTCCCAATTCATAACGTCCCGGACGCCATTTCGACAAACAAACAACCGTAGTTTCGCCATCTGTTGGCATCGTTACTTGAAACTGAATGTATTGCTGGTTGGGTTGCTGAATGGAAAGCTGATAGAATGTCATTTCTTTTTTTGTTTCAAAATTAGTATTAAAACACATAGGGCGCATAGTCGAACACATAGTAACATAGTTTGAATAAATAGATGATTGGTTGGTGACTTCGAGAGCCTCAGTCCCCAATTTTGAATCATTTGAACACTTAAAGATTTTAAACTATGCGAAAACTATGTCATTTTCTATGTGACTATGTGTTTTAATTTATATCTCGTTCTATTCACTCCTACCGCGGAAATGATTACATTCGTACCCGAAAATTTAGAATTCTAAATATGAACTACGATATCATTGTAATAGGAAGTGGACCGGGAGGATATGTAACAGCAATCCGTGCGTCACAATTGGGATTGAAAACTGCCGTTGTTGAACGCGATGCACTTGGTGGAATCTGTTTGAACTGGGGTTGTATTCCTACAAAAGCGTTATTGAAAAGCGCGAATGTTTTTGAATATATTTCTCACGCCGCTGACTACGGAATTACTGTAAAGGATGCGAAAGCTGAATTTGGAGGAATGGTAGAACGCTCAAGAGGTGTTGCTAACGGAATGAGTCAGGGAATTCAATTCTTGATGAAGAAAAACAAGATCGATGTTATTAAAGGTTTTGGAACTGTTATGCCAGGAAAGAAAGTTTCTGTAAAAGCAGAAGATGGAACTGTAACTGAGTATTCAGCTGACAAAGGAATCATCATTGCAACAGGAGCTCGTTCTCGTCAATTGCCAAACTTGCCACAAGATGGTGAGAAAATTATTGGTTACCGTGAAGCAATGACATTGAAAACACAGCCTAAGAAAATGGTTGTTGTTGGATCTGGAGCTATTGGTGTTGAATTTGCTTATTTCTACAAAGCAATTGGAACTGAGGTTACAGTTGTTGAATACTTACCGAACATCGTTCCAATCGAAGACGAAGATGTATCTAAGCAATTGGAGAAATCGTTCAAAAAGGCTGGTGTTACAGTTATGACGAATGCTTCTGTTGAATCAGTTGACACAAAGGGAAAAGGTTGTGTAGTTACTGTTAAAACAGAAAAAGGTGAAGAGAAAATTGAGTGCGACGTAGTTCTTTCTGCTGTTGGTATTCAGGCAAATATCGAAAACCTTGGTTTGGAAGGATTGGGAATTGTTGTTGACAAAGGAAGAATCATTGTTAACGATTACTACCAAACAAATATCCCAGGATACTATGCAATTGGAGACGTAATTCCAACTGCTGCTTTGGCACACGTTGCTTCTGCAGAAGGAATTATCTGTGTTGAGAAAATTGCCGGACACAATCCAGAGCCATTGGATTATGGAAACATCCCGGGATGTACATACTGTTCTCCTGAAGTTGCTTCTGTTGGTATGACAGAGAAAGCGGCTAAAGAAGCAGGTTTTGAAGTAAAAGTTGGAAAATTCCCATTCTCTGCGTCTGGTAAAGCAAGTGCTGCCGGAGCAAAAGATGGTTTCGTGAAATTGATTTTCGACGCAAAATACGGTGAACTTTTAGGAGCTCACATGATTGGAGCAAACGTTACTGAAATGATTGCTGAGATCGTAGCGATCCGTAAGTTGGAAGTAACAGGACATGAATTGATCAAAACTGTTCACCCTCACCCAACAATGTCTGAAGCAGTGATGGAAGCTGCTGCAGCTGCATACGGAGAAGTGATTCACTTATAAGACTCATCTCGACTCCGCTCGATGACCTTATAGTTAAGAGAGTGAGTCTGGATTCATATTTAAAATCCCAGTCATTATTTTGGCTGGGATTTTTTCTTGCGTTAAGAAACTTAAATAACTTATTGATGTACAGGTCATCGAGCGGAGTCGAGATGCCGCTGTTCAAAACCTCACATCTTTTTTCTTGAAAACATGCAACAAATATTCTAATTTAGGTAACGCAATTACTCTACGATAAAGCTATTACCCACACTTGCTTTTGCTTTCTGCATTTCAGTCCGCTTCTGGCGGAAATAAACTGTTTTTGAATTTATAAAACTACTTTCTTATGGCATCACTCAACCCTATTTCGGGTGCTTTGGGCGTTCAAAAGGCTGCGCATTTGTTACGCAGAGCGACTTTCGGACCTAGTTTACAGGACATAAGCAATTTCTCGGGAATGACTGCTCAAGCAGCAATTACAGCGCTTACTCAGTCTCAACCTGCTCCTGCTCTTCCAATTGATCCGGCAACAAATACCAACTGGATCTATCCAAACAATCCGGATCCGGATACCAATTCATTTTCGGATTACACACGAAGCTGGTGGATGGAAAACATGCGTTCTTCGGGTACAAATCTGACTGATCGAATGGTTTGGTTTTATCATACGCACTTCCCAATGATCATGAGTAGAATTGAGCAGAGTCCCCAATTCGCCATTGATTATCTGCGATTACTTCGTTTTTATGCCTTAGGGAATTACAAAGATCTAACGAGAGCACTTTGTATCGACAATGCTATGCTTTTGCATCTCGATGGAAACCTGAATATAAAAGGTAGCCCACAGGAGAATTTTGCTCGCGAATTTCTGGAATTGTACACCGTTGGTAAAGGTGAAGAAGTGAGTATTGGAAATTATACCAACTTCACTGAAACGGATGTTCAGGCTTTAACTAAAGGTCTTACAGGTTGGGGAATCGATGATACATTTCAAACAATTGATGCTGCAACCAACATTCCAACAGGAAAGGTAAAAGGAAATGGAAGCGTTTCATCTCAACACGATATCACAACGAAACAGTTTACCAGTGCTTTCAATAATACTTCGGTTCAAACAACAGGAATTGTTGGAGCAAATGCAACATACGCGGGAGTCAAAACAGAATTGGACGATTTAGTTGATATGGTTTTCAATTCGCCTCACGCAGCCAAACATATTTGCAGAAGGGTTTATCGTGAATTTGTTTACTACGATATAACGGCAGAAATTGAAACAGATATTATTGAACCTTTGGCAGCAACGTTGGAGAGCAACAGTTTCAATATAGTTCCGGTTCTGGAGCAGTTGCTTCAAAGTGAGCATTTCTATGATCTCGACACACCAATAACAAGCGATAATAACATCGGAGCAATCATCAAATCACCAATGGATTTGGTTATTGGAACTATGCGTTTGTTTAATTTGACTGTTCCTGACAAAACAACTGACTTGGTTGACCATTACGATTTGTATGGGCAGTTAATTGCTCAACTCGAACTTCAGGGACTTTATTACTTCGAGCCTTATGATGTAGCCGGTTATGAACCTTATTATCAATTGCCCGATTT
>CAMLET010000334.1 GCA_946479125.1 uncultured Flavobacteriales bacterium | reverse complement strand
TGGCGGATATCCAGAAGTAATTTTCTACGAAAAACTTCAAGAAAATCCAGGGAGATATATTCGACATGACATTATAGACAAAGTGCTATTGCGTGATTTACCCAGTTTATATGGTATTTCTGATACAAGAGAGCTGAATTCTCTTTTTACCACTATAGCTTATAATTCTGGAGCTGAATTTTCTCTTGAAACTCTAGGACAACAATCTCAAGTTCAAAAAAACACGCTTAAAAAATACCTCGAGTATTTGGAAGCTGCCTTTTTAATTAAAATTGTTCGTAGAATTGATCAAAGTGGTAAACGATTTCAACGCGACAATTTCTTCAAGATATATTTAACCAATCCCTCTCTCCGAAGTGCATTGTTTTCACCAATATCAGCTACAGATGACATGATTGGAAACCTAGTAGAAACTGCGATTTTCGCACAATGGATGCACGCAGATTGGTTCCAACCTTGGTATGCAAGAGGGAATTTTGGAGAGGTTGATTTAGTTGGGTTAAATGCAACTACGTTGAAGCCCTTATGGGCTCTTGAGATTAAATGGAGTAACCGCTATTTTGAAAAACCAAATGAATTAAGAAGTCTGATTAAGTTCGTACAAACAAACAATTTGAACTATCCACTTGTAACGAGTTTAGACAAAGAAGCATTGGTTGAATACAAGGAAATTTATTTTCGTTTTATTCCAGCAGCTGCGTACGCTTACACTGTATCCAAAAATATTCTAGACGGATTGACTGAATAAAAATGAGGAGAAAAACTTATTTCCCGTTCCAGTTCGTCATCGTCAGTTGAATACCAATAGTTGCAAAGCTTTTTACAAAGTTTGCTGCTACTTCAATGCGTTCCTTCAGTTGTTCCTGCTCTTCAGGAGCCCATTCTCCAAGTACGTAGTCAGACTGCTGGCCTTTGTGGAAATCGGAACCCACACCAAATCGTAAACGACAATATTCAGTAGTATTCAAAGTTGCCTGAATGTCTTTCAAGCCGTTATGTCCACCGTCTGATCCTTTGCCTTTCATTCGCAGTTTTCCAAACGGGAGCGCTAAATCGTCGGTAATAACAATGAGGTTTTCTTTTGGGATTTTTTCCTGCTGCAAATAGTAATTGACTGCTTTGCCGGAAAGGTTCATATAGGTAGTAGGTTTCACCAAAATCAGGGTTCTGCCTTTGTATTTTACTTCGGCTTTTTCAGCCACTTTTTGCAATGAAAATGAACCTTCAAGCTCTTTAGCTAAAGCTTCAACCACTTTGAAACCGATGTTGTGTCGGGTTTCTGCGTACTTACTGCCCGGATTTCCGAGTCCTACTACAAGGTATTTCATTTTATTACAAAAAGTCCTTTGTCTTTCGTCTTTTGTCTATAGCCTCTCTAAACCATGTCCCAACCAGCCACGAAAACAGGTTTATTTCTCAATTCATCTAGTTTCAATGGATTCTTGCGTAAAACCACCACATCAACAATAGTTTGCGGTGTCATTTTATGTACCAATCCCCAATTCATGTGATTCTTTACGTCTCTCCAAAGCGAATCTCTTCTATCGACCCACCAAATGATCATATTTCGTTTCTCAACAGCCAAAACACCTTCAAACAATTGTGTCAAAGCCTTTGGATGATGATCCTTTACCCAAACGGATTCAGGAACTAAAAATTGATGATTCTCTGGTTTGATGATCTTACAAATTCCAGGTGTGAACGGAAGCAATCTTGTAAACAAACCACCCAGCATTCCAGGCAATCGTTTAATCACCCAATTAACGCGGGTTACTTTCGTGAATGCGATCAATTCATCATTATCGTCGTACAAACCATAGAAAGGTCCGCGCTTCGCATGTTCTTCAACAAAGTAGGCATGTGTTTTCTTGATCTCACAAAGAATCTTATCAATTGCTTCCTGATCAGTGACCAAGCGTACATTATGATTTCCTCTTATCTTCTTTCTACTGAAGGACTGGGTAACGATCTGTGATTCCGTTCTGAATCCGAATTGTTCCGCCATCCACTTGCTTCGTTCATTCGCGGGATCGATGTAGGCGTAGAATGCATCCGGAGCGGGTCCGTGTTTTCCATCAAAAACCTCATCATAGAAATCTGCAATCTCTTCCTTCAATCTTGATCTCGATTTTGCAATTCTATTTACATTCTTGGATGCCTGTTTTTGTCCCGAAAATGCGAAATAGCGTACATACCATCTGGAATCTCTGTTACAAAAGGTAACATTTCCTTGTACGTGTCCATCTCTTTCTAAAGAAACAAAAAGCGGATTGTCTGCTTCAAAAATACGCGTTTCCGTATCCAAATGACGATAACATGCGCCATTGGTTCCAAGCGTGGTTTTCTTAAGTAAATTAAGGAGTTCTGGTGTCGCTTCTTTGCGAATGGTAAAACGTTGAGAAAGTCCCATTACGCAATAAATGAGTTAAAAGTATACATACTGAATTTACAATACGAGCACATCCCGTGAAAACAAAAATTAGGAGACAAAATTACGGCAAGAAATATGAAGTTCCATACCTCTTATGCGTTAAAATTGTAAAATGTAATTGGAAACCTTTTCTTCACCAATAGTTGTTGTTGGTCCGTGACCCGGAATTACCACCGTATCATCAGGTAAAGTGAACATTCTATTGAAGATCGTTTCCTTTAATATTTCCATTGAACCTCCAGGCAAATCAACTCTTCCGTAACTTCCACGGAACAAAATATCACCGCCGATCAGCAAATTATTTTCCTCATTATAGAAAGCAATATGTCCGATGGAATGCCCTGGACCAAAAATGACCTTGAAATTCAGGTTGCCGAACGTCAACAATTCTTCATCAACAACAAAACGAGTTGGTTCTGGCGAATTAATAAAACCATCAATCCCATACATCTCAGCAGAACGTTCAGCCATACCAAGCGTAAACAATTCGTCTTTATGCGTAATCAGATCCACATTGTATTTCTCTACACAATAGTAATTTCCGAAGATGTGATCAAGGTGGCAATGCGTATTTAAAATAGCATGAACTTTCAGTTCCTTCGAAGCAATGAAATTGCTCAAGGCCTCTTGTTCTTGTCGAAATAAACAGCCCGGATCGATAATTACTGCATCCTTTTCATTGTTGTAAACAACTACTGTGTTTTCCTGAAAAGGATTAAAGGTGAAAATCTCAACTTCCATAATAAATAAGGGAAATACAAGTATAAAGGGTAATTACAAATCCAAATGAGAAACCGTAAAGTGATTGTCGAAGATTATGGGCGTCCAAAGCCATTCTCATTGACATAACTACTCCACTCAACAAAAAAGCAACGACCACAACCGAAAGATAATATTGCTGCATTTCACTGAAGTAAGCCATTAGAAATCCACAAAGAATTCCCATTCCGGCTGCATGTAATGAAATCTTAAACCAAAAGGTGATAACGGTACAAAACACCACTGTGATCAACGAACCAAGCGCCAAACCAAGAATGAAATAATAACCTGTGATATTAGGACTTGCAATAGAATAGAAAGTGTAAACCAAAGCAACACCACTGATAATAGTTGCAAACGCTGGTGCAAATCGTTCTTTTCTGCTGTCCAGCATCACGGAAGAAATTAATCCGAGTACACGCATAAATGCAATAACCAATGATGGAAGGAGAAAACAAAAAATGGTGAACATTGACAAGATTGCCAACTTGATATTAGGAGGAAGTCCGTACAAAGAATTTCGCTGCAGGAAATCCGAATCAATTGAAGGAATATAGAATACGATCAATAGTGCATAAACGGGCACTAGTAACGGAAGAAAAATCCAGGATGTAGTTTTGGCAAGAAATTTCATCACAATTCTTTACGTAATCGTGCTACTGGAATATTCAACTGCTCGCGGTATTTCGCAATTGTTCTACGCGCAATATTGTATCCTTTGTCATTCAATACTTTCGCCAAATGCTCGTCTGTCAACGGTTTCTTTTTGTGTTCAGCTTCAATAGCATCCGACAAAATTTTCTTCACTTCACGAGTTGAAACCTCTTCACCTGAATCTGTAGAAAGTGATTCTGAGAAGAAATATTTCAATAAGTAAACACCGTAACCTGTTTGAACATATTTACTATTCGCAACACGCGAAACCGTAGAAATATCCAAACCAACAACTTCCGCAATATCCTTTAAGATCATCGGTTTCATGTTCGTTTCATCTCCGGTTAGGAAGAACTCACGCTGATAATCCATGATGGCATGCATAGTTGTGAAAAGCGTCTGCTGACGTTGACGAATAGCATCAATAAACCATTTTGCTCCGTCCAATTTCGTTTTTACGAAAGTAAGGGCATCTTTATCTG
>CAMLET010000333.1 GCA_946479125.1 uncultured Flavobacteriales bacterium | reverse complement strand
TTGCAACGCCTTCCACTTCCGGACCTTTATCATCAGAACGGTTTTTCGAAACTGCCGCTCCTGAAGAATTGCTTGCATTAAACAATCCTGCAATAGAAGGATGTGTAGCTGTAATTTGCTCGATCAAGTCTTTAGAATCGAAAACCAAAGCTCCGGTTTGTGCATTCCAAATAGCGAATGAACGTGTACTGAAACAATGAATATCATCGATATCGCCGTCGCTATCTGTATCACCGCTTGCTTTTGTAATGTTTAAACGACCAAGGAATTGATTGTTTTTCAGGATGTTTTGATCAGGAATGCTTGCATCAAGTGTCGCTCCCGACAAACGTGTTACTTCAGAATATGCTGTGTATTCACGTGCATCTCCCTCATTTGCCGTATATAAGTATTCAGTTCCGTTGATTGTTGCGTGTGCCATTGCATCAGGCATGTACAATCCTTTAACTGGTGCAGAACCAATGTAAATTCCTGCACTTTGGTCAGAAGGATCGATACCGTTATTGGTGCGGTAGTCTTGTGTTCCAAGCGGACGAAGTGAAGTAACAGTTGCAGAAGATAGGTTGACAACAGCAATAGCGTTGTTTTCTTGCAGTGTGACAAAAGCCTGTGTATTGTCATTTGAAATTGTAATGTACTCCGGTTCGAAATCCTGAGCTGCAGAACTTCCCGGTCCAAAAATTCGGATTCCTTGAGAACGTAATGTAGCTTCTTGTCCATTGTAAGCCTGAAAGTTGGCAATACTTACGTTTGCATTTGTTAAGGCAGCAATTCCAGGAGTGATATCAATGATCGCAACTGCACCTTCCGGATCAACCGAATAATCTGTTTTTGGTTCACCTTCACAAGCCGTAATTACTTTCGTGAAATCGTTGTTGAAGGTGATCATATCTGGCATTGCACCAACCGTAACTTGATTGATGAAGTTTCCGTTTCCGTCAAAGAAAACAACCGATCCATTCGCTTGTGGATTTGAATTCTCTACTGCAACAGCTACAATTCCGTTGTGAACAGTTAACGAGTTCAGGTTTCCATAAGGAGTAATTGAAATAGAACTGATCAATGATGGAGAAGCTGGATTTGCGAAGTTAATGATGTCCAATTTTGCTCCAATTGAATTGGCAATATACAAACGGTCTGTAGTTGGGTCGTGAACAACAATTTCAGCTGAGTTTGTTCCTTCTGCACCATTCGAAAATGATGTAAGGTTGTTTAGGATAAGCTCGTTGTTTCCAACTGGCGCTGTGTAATCGTTATCTTTAATGTAAATGATTTGGTAGTTAGCAGCCCCAATCAGGGAATTTGAGACTGCTCTGATTTTCACGATTAGGTGATCAGTTCGTTCCGCAATTGCATCGTCTAAAATATTTATTGTGAACGGGATTGTTCCATTGGTGTTGGCTGGAATTGTTATAGTATCGTTTGTCCAAGTGTAATCTGTTCCGTTAGTAGCATCTGAGTGAACTGAAGTTTCAACAATGATTTTTGCCGGACTTGCATTTGCTCCTGAGAAGTTAACATTTAATGTTGCAGTTCCAGCAGTTTCATTTACGGTTTGAACGTTTGTAGTGATAGTTGCTGTTCCAGGACTTGGTGGCGGAACTGACAATGAAATGCTGCTTGCATTATCATCAGTAAACGCTTGCACCGACCATGTACGAGGAGTTGTCCAGCTTGAACTTGCGGTACTGTAAACACCAGTTGCTTTTGAAGTTCCCGCTGCAGGATCTGCTGTAAAGAAGCTTGTTGTCTGCAATTTTCCACCTGAGTAAAGGTCGTTAACTGGAAGTTCATACCCTGTTGTTGTAGTAACGAATGCCGATCCAATAGCAGTTCCGTAAAACACGGCGTCTACTGGAACTGTTGAGCTGGTAATGCTTGCTACCGGCACACTGAAAACGCCAATACCGTCTGCGTTTGCACCTCCGTTACCAAACACACCTGCAGTTCCTGCCGCATTTCCGAAACCATCACCAGCAGTTGTAATTACGTCTATAACTCGGGCTTTAGTTCCTGTTGGAGCCATTGTGTTTCCACCAACATATACAACTTGTCCAGTTGTTACTGAACCAGTACTGATCTGGAAACCGTAAGTTATACCGCCTCCGTTAATCCATCCGTTAGCTGTTGCCGTTCCGTTGTTATTAACTACAACCGTATATGGGGTAACTGTAAAGTCGATTGGTTTAGTTGCAATGAGTTCTACCCATTCCAGATTATTATCATTCCCGCTTGGATTGATAAAAAATTCCGAGATAACTAATCCAGGATTTTGTGCTTTTGCGGTTGATGCCAAAAGCAATAAGAGTAGCGAAGTAACTATTTTATTCATGCCTAAAGTTTCTATGGCACAAAAGTCCGCACTGGGTGTAATCTCTACTTACCGTCTAATTGAAATTTCAGTCAGGAAATTGTTGGTAGAGTGTGAAGGATTTTGTGATGTTGCTAAAACCGAGTTCATATGGTTAACAGGAAGTTTATTTTGAAGCCAGTTTGTTTTAATAATGGTTTTACAACAGCATTTGTGACTGAGCTTCGGTTATCGAGCGGAGTCGAGATATCGAAGGCGCCATCTATCGCTGCTTCAAAATAGCTTCAGCCAAAATCAAATCCATTGGCGTTGTGATCTTGATATTCTCCATATTTCCTTCTACGGTTGTAATGGAATAACCAAGTGATTCTACAACACTAGCATCATCAGTAAAAATGGAAGAATAATCTTGTTGATAGGCTTCTTCCAGAATTCTTCGTTTGAAAACTTGCGGAGTTTGCACATTCACAAAGTTTGAACGGATGACAGCTTTTGTAGAGTCACCGTTAACTTCTCTCAAAGATTCTGAAACGGGCATTACAGGAATGACAGCTTCCTTGTTTGTATCTCTGAAAAGTCGAACAAGGGTTTCTTCACTTACGAATGGTCGAACAGCATCATGAACCGCAACGAAATCACCGGTACAAAACGACAATGCATTTTGGATGGAGAAAAAGCGCTCAGTACCCCCTTCAACTATTTTGTGAATGATATCGAAATCGTGTTTGTCGGTAAGTTCTTCCCAATAAGAAATATGTTGTTCCGGAAGTGTTACCACAATTTCTGCCACATGGTCGAATGCATGTAAACGTTCAATGGTGTGCATTAATATCGGTTTACCGTCAATCAACAGGAACTGTTTGGGAATTGCATTCCCCATACGAATTCCGGAACCACCTGCTGTAACAATGAATGAACGTTTCATTTCTTAAAGGTAATATATTGTTTGTAAAGGTGCGATGCACCGCGTCTCTACCACACGTCAAAACACAAAAAACCCTGGTCATTGAGCGGAGTCGAAATGCCAGGGTTTTAAATATGATTGTAAACCGAATTATTTAATCTGATTCGGGTTTTCTTCTGCGCGTTTGTTGAATTTAGCTTGCCATCTCATCCAGTAAAGGAAACCAATTCCACCAAGAATAATAAACGACCAATTTGCGATATCTCCGATGTTATCGTAGAACCATGCTCCGTTCAAAATATCTCCTAGTGTGTACCAAAATTCGTTCATAGCTTAAATTTTATGCGATACAAAGAAAATAAAAACTATTGATAAAACACGTCGCTGCACGACTTTTTTCATTCAACTAGCCTACTTTCCCTGCTTGTTCTTTGTGTTCTCTATTGATTTTCAATAATTCAGCGACTTTTTCTACAATTGATTCAGTATCAAAACCACATTCTTTTTGAAGCTCTTCTGCTGTTCCGTGGTGCACATATTTATCAGGAATTCCCAAACGAACAACACGTAATTGGTAATTGTTATCTGCAAAGAACTCCAAAACTGCAGTTCCAAATCCACCTTGAACACAACCGTCTTCAATGGTAATTACCTGAGTGAATTTTGAAGCGACTTCGTGAAGCATTGTTTCATCAATTGGTTTCACAAAACGCATGTCGTAATGTGCAACTGATGCTCCCAGTTCTTTCAATTGTTCAATAGCCTGTTGTGCGTGATTTCCAACATGACCGATAGTTAAAATGGCAATGTCTTCACCATTAGAAACTTTTCGCCCTTTACCAATTGGAATAGCTTTCATTGGCGTTTTCCATTCTGTCATTACACCGTTTCCTCGTGGATAACGAATAGAGAAAGGACCATGATTTTCAGCCTGAGCAGTGTACATTAAATTACGCAGCTCCGCTTCATTCATTGGTGCTGAAACAATCATATTTGGAATCGAACGCATGTAAGCAATGTCGTAAGCACCATGATGCGTTGTTTTTTTATTTATAAGGATACCACCGAGATCTAAACAAAAAACAACTTGTAAATTTTGTAAAGCAACATCATGG
>CAMLET010000332.1 GCA_946479125.1 uncultured Flavobacteriales bacterium | reverse complement strand
TCCCGCATTGATTACTGGAGGGCGGGTTGAAAGTAATTCATATTGAAAGTAGTCCCCTGAGAATATTGGAGTAATTGTTAAGTCATTCCCGCGTTCGTATTTAGCCTGTAGGAATGTCATTCTAGCTCTATCTTTTTTAGGAGAAAACGCTATAATCCATAAATCTGAAATTTCCTTTCTAACCGTCTGTTTAATAGCGATAGAGGAATATCTCACATAATGCATATGTGTTTGCTCTACAAAATCTACCGAATAAGTTTTTAATAGAATATCTTTCATTTTACGAAACAACGAAATTTCATTGTCACCAACTACCCAAGCTTGATTGAGTTCACTTTTCATACTGCCATCTTTGTAGCTTGTAACAACGACTGTATTAGAACAATCCGCCTTGTCCGAAATTTTGGAGATATCCTAAGTGCTTGTAAGCCTTTTCGGTGACTTTACGTCCGCGCTGCGTACGCATCAAAAATCCTTCCTGAATAAGGAAAGGTTCATAGACTTCTTCAAGCGTTCCGGCATTCTCCCCAATTGCGGTTCCAATAGTTGACAAACCAACCGGTCCGCCATTGAATTTGTCGATCATAGTGCGAAGAATACGAATATCCATTTCGTCTAAACCGCATTTATCTACACTTAAAGCGTCAAGTGCTAAATGTGTAATTTCAGGAGATATTGTTCCATCACCTTTCACCTGAGCAAAATCGCGCACACGACGAAGAATGGCATTTGCAATACGCGGTGTTCCACGACTTCTTCCTGCAATTTCAAATGCAGCTCTTTCATCGATTTCAATGTCGAGTAAAGAAGCAGATCGTTCAACGATCATACTGAGCGTTTTCACGTCGTAATACTGCAAACGACTATTGATACCGAAACGTGCACGTAATGGCGCTGTAAGTAATCCTGAGCGCGTTGTTGCACCAATTAAAGTAAACGGATTCAACGCAATCTGAACCGTTCGTGCATTCGGACCTGAGTCGATCAAAATATCGATCACATAATCCTCCATTGCCGAATACAGGTATTCTTCAACCACTGGGCTTAAACGATGAATTTCATCAATGAATAAAACATCACCGGCTTCAAGATTGGTCAATAAGCCAGCTAAATCACCAGGTTTATCCAAAACTGGTCCGCTGGTCACTTTGAAACCAACACTCATTTCGTTGGCAATGATGTTCGCCAAAGTGGTTTTACCCAATCCGGGAGGTCCATGCAAAAGCACGTGATCAAGAGGTTCATTTCTTTGCTTAGCAGCCTGAACAAATATTTGAAGATTATCAACTACTTGTGGTTGTCCGGCAAAGTCATTCAATTTTTTCGGACGCAGTACTTTATCATAGTCCTTTTCCTGACTATTTACTTCTGATCTGTAATCGAATGATTCTTCTTCCATTGTGGGGTTAAAGTTACAAAATTAGACGTGATGTTTAAACACATAGATATCATAGTTGGTTCACATAGAAACATAGTTTGAATATATGATATGTAAAACTATTTGAACTATGTTTAAGCTATGTGACTATGTGTTTCAAAAACAAAAATCCCCAACCGTTTCCGATTGAGGATTCTCAAAATATCTATGAAGTCTAGTGATCTTCTTCTCCGTCTGCCAACGGAACAGTTTGAGGAATGTAATCCTCTTCTGCACCAGGCTTAGAATAATCATAAGGCCAACGGTGAACTTCTGGAATAGCTCCAGGCCAGTTTCCGTGAATATGCTCTACCGGAGTTGTCCACTCCAATGTATTCGATTTCCAAGGGTTTTGTACTGCTACTGGTCCACGGAAAATACTGTAGAAGAAGTTGAATAAGAAAATCAACTGTCCAACTGCAGCGATAAACGCGAATACAGTAATGATCTGATTCAAGTCAGCGATCATTTCACCAGATGAGTTGTTGAATCCTGTTTGATCGTCCATGTTTCCGTACACCGAGTAATCGTAGTAACGACGAGGTGCTCCAGCCAATCCAACAAAGTGCATTGGGAAGAATACTCCATAAGCTCCAACGATAGTTACCCAGAAGTGAGCGTAACCTAAACGTGTGTTCAACATACGTCCGTACATTTTCGGGAACCAGTGGTAAACACCTGCAAACATTCCGAATACTGCAGACATACCCATTACAATGTGGAAGTGAGCTACAACGAAATACGTATCGTGAATTGCGATATCCAAAGCTGAATCGGCAAGGATGATACCTGTTACACCACCAGTGATGAACGTAGAAACCAATCCAATTGAGAACAACATTGCCGGAGTATAGATGTTAGATCCTTTCCAGATAGTTGTAATGTAGTTAAACACTTTTACAGCTGAAGGAATCGCGATCAATAACGTTGTAAATACGAATACAGAACCTAAGAATGGATTCATTCCCGTCATAAACATGTGGTGACCCCAAACGATGAATGATAAGAATCCAATTGCTAAGATAGAACCAATCATGGCGCGGTAACCAAAGATTGCCTTACGAGAATTGGTTGCAATAATTTCTGATGTTAATCCTAAGGCCGGAAGAAGTACGATATATACCTCAGGGTGACCTAAGAACCAGAATAAATGCTGGTAAAGAATTGGTGAACCACCGTGGTTCTCTAACATTTCAGATCCAACAATGATATCAGAAAGGTAAAACGATGTTCCAGCCAAACGGTCCATTGTTAACAATAACGCTGCAGAAAGTAATACAGGGAACGAAAGTACACCAAGGATTGCAGTTACGAAGAACGCCCAAATTGTTAATGGCATACGTGTCATCTTCATTCCTCTTGTACGCAAGTTCAAGATAGTAACGATGTAGTTCAAAGATCCTAACAATGATGATGCAATGAAAATTGTCATTGAAATCAACCAAAGTGTCATTCCTTCTCCAGATCCATCAATAGCATCAGGAAGAGCTGATAACGGTGGATAAACTGTCCAACCAGAAGATGCAGGTCCTGTTTCGATGAACAACGAGTATGTCATGATAATCGAAGACAACATAAAGAACCAGAACGATAACATGTTCAAGAAACCAGAAGCCATATCACGTGCACCAATTTGCAACGGAATAAGTAAGTTCGAGAATGTTCCTGACAAACCACCTGTTAAAAGGAAGAATACCATGATTGTACCATGAATAGTAACCAATGCCAAGTACATTGATTCTTTCATTACTCCTCCTGGTGACCATTTCTCACCTAAGAAAAATGACAAGAAATCGCTTTCTTCACCTGGCCAAGCCAATTGAACACGGAATAACAATGATAAGATCATTGCAATTACCCCCATGAAAACAGCAGTTATTAGGAACTGCTTCCCGATCATTTTATGATCCTGGGTGAAGATATACTTTGAAATAAAACCTTCTTCATGGTGATGATGACCATGAGCGTCGTGATGTGCGTGTGCTTCGTGAGCTGCCATGATTTTATTTTTTTACTGTTGTATTAATTATTTAACTATGCTATCCATTTGAACTGCTGCTCCGGCAGGGATACTATCTGTTGCAGTAGTCGTTGCAGCTGCTTCAGCATCCTTCTTTGCCTTTCTTTTCTTATTTGTCTCACTCAAAGGATAAACATTTTCGAAAGTTCTGCAAAGTGCTTCAGCCGCAGGATTCAATTTAGAAACTTTCTTATACCATGCAGCATAAGCTTTCTTATCCAATACAACAACCATCAACTTCATTTTGTAGTGAGAAGATCCACAGATCTTGTTACACATCAATACGTAGTTGAATTTCTCATCGTGCATTTTCACTTTCATTTCCTTCGTAGTGATCGTAGGTTTGAACTTGAAACGAGTAGTCATACCCGGAACAGTGTTCATTTGAGCACGGAAGTGAGGGAAATACGCAGAGTGAATTACGTCTTTAGAACGGAAGTTAAATTCAACTTCGCGGTCAACGCAAAGGTACAATGTATCATTTGCTCCGAAAACGATATCGTCCATTGCAGCTTTATCAGCGGCTTTATTATGACGAGCTCGCATTTGGTAAAGCAAACGAACCAAACGCTCTTGACGACCAAGATTCAAAATCATCTTAGCACGAGCTTTAGGATCAAAGAACAATTTTCCATTGTTCAATCTTGTTTCCAAATCCTTGATTCCGTTAGCACCCATTTCCATTGAATCGATTGCATTCTGAATTGTTTCAGTTGTCATCAATGCCAAAGGATTGTTACCATTTGTCAATTTGTAATCAAAGTTTCCTAATTTGTTATCATCTCCAGCCATACGAACTGTCCAGTCGAATTGCTTAGAGTATAACTCAATGCGTTGCGCTTCTTTATCAGCATCTGCAGTTTGCTCATTCCATGAGATCAAACCAAGGATGAT
>CAMLET010000331.1 GCA_946479125.1 uncultured Flavobacteriales bacterium | reverse complement strand
GAATAAATGCCATAGGTTCTATTAAGGAGACGGATGAATATTCAAAAAAGGAGGATTCTCGATTTCTTATACAGTTGCTGGATGAGAAAAATCACCCGCTGAAAGATTTCTATATTGAAGATGTGTTAAATCCTGTTGGAGAGGTGATTCTTGAAAATGGGAACTTTGAAAAGTTTAAAAATAAGTTGAGTGAAAAAGAGATTTTTCTTCGATTCAATGCTATTGAAGAACCAATAAATAAGGTTGTTCTTTTTGAATTGGATTCGATAGGAAAGGAAAAGTTCATTGGAACTGTTGATTGTAAATAAGGAATATGAAAAAAACGCTACTTGTATTGTTCAGTGTTGTTGCGGTTCTAACTGCTAAAGCGCAGATCTTTGATGTTGATACCTTGATTTGGAGTGGTCCAACAACCAATCGTGTGAATATTGTGATTCTTGGAGACGGATACACTTCTACCGAACAAGGAGATTTTATTTTCGATGCTTCTGTCATTGCGAACGGAATGTTCTCTACAACACCATATTCGGAATATCAAAATTACTTCAACGTATTTGCCGTGAAAGTGATTTCCAATCAAAGCGGTGTTACGCATCCGGGAAATTCGTCTGATAACGATTGTGGAAGCCAGCCGGTTACTAATGTTGATACTTACTTCGGTGTTTCATTCGATTGTGGTGGTGGATCTTATCACCGTTTGACATGCGTTCAAAACAATGCTGCAGTTTATGCCGTATTGGCTGCAAATACACCTTTTTATGATCAGGCATTGGTGGTTTCAAATACCAGCTATTATGGTGGAGCAGGAGGGACTTATGCTACGTTTACGAAACACAATGCTGTAATCGAATTGGCGCTGCACGAAACAGGGCATTCTTTTGCGAGTTTGGCTGATGAGTATTGGGCTGGACCGCAATATGCAACTGATAGCAAAAGAAATATGACAAGTGAAAGTGATATTTCTGCAGTGAAATGGAGTGAATGGGTTGGAACAAATAACGTTGGATTGTATCCGCATTCCGGAGATCCCAATTGGTTCAAACCTCAAAATGGTCAGTGTAAAATGGAGTACCTAGGAGTAGGGTATCCGTTTTGTCCGGTTTGTAGAGAAACACATGTCATGAGAACAATGACGCTCACAACTCCTTACGATTCCTATTCTCCTGCTGGTTCAAATGTAATTGCAACAGGTGATTTGGTTTTTGATTTTGCCTCAGTTCGACCTAATCCGAATACGCTTCGTTTCACGTGGGATTTGAACGGAACAGAAATGCAGAATGGTGTTCAGGATTCTCTTGAACTGGATTACAATTCGTTGAATGCCGGAAACAATACGCTCACAGCAACTCTTTTGGATACGACTTCATTTATGCGAGATGAAAATCACGTTACAGCTCATACGCACGTGGTGGTTTGGAATATCGATAAAACGAATGGCGGATTTGAAGTTGAGTCTAATGCTTACGAATTGGAATATGCACTTTTTCCAAATCCATCAACGTTGAGTACGTTTACTTTCAAGGCAGCTGATCTGAAGAAACCAACGGTAAGAATTGTGGATGCTAACGGAAAATCGATTGATGTTCGTCCTGTGTTGACTGATGGAATCTATTCTGTGAAGTTAGATGCGGACAATTTGAAATTGGTTTCGGGAACTTATTTCGTTCAGGTGATTTCTGAAAAAGTGGTTCTTTGCAACGAAAAATGGATCGTGAAATAATTACAAATGACCAATTACTGGTTATCAATGGATTCAGCTTGATTTTATGTTATTAAATGCAAATTAGTAATTGGTAAATTGCAATTCGTAATTCCAAAAGCTTACATTTGTTTAACGAATAAACGCATCCCCTGTACTTCTTACCGTCGAAAGGCAAAGCCCCATTCTTCTGTAATTATTTAAACCAATTGCAAGATGAAAAGTGTTATTACAGGAATCGGATGTTACATTCCGGAAATCGTGAAAACGAACCGTGAGTTCATGATCAATGAATTTTACGATGAGAACCATCAGGTTATAGGACAAAGTCCAGAAATTATTACCAAGAAATTTGAACAGATTACAGGAATCAGCGAGCGTCGTTATGCTGGCTCGGATCTCAATTGTTCTGATCTTGCAACAATGGCTGCTGAAAAAGCTATTGAAGATGCTGGTTGTGATAGAGA
This sequence comes from uncultured Flavobacteriales bacterium, assembly GCA_946479125.1. The sequence continues at coordinate 2,176 of CAMLET010000331.1, read as the reverse complement.
AACGATCGACCAAATCATAGTTGCTCACAATTTTGGTGATGTAATGAAACACACTATTCAAACTGACATGATTCCTTCTATTGCTTCTCGAGTGAAGAACTTGCTTGGAATCAAAAATCCAAACTGCGTGGCCTACGATATCATTTTTGGTTGTCCGGGCTGGGTGCAGGGAATGATTCAGGCGCATGCTTTTCTTCAGGTTGGAATGGCGAAACGTTGTTTAGTTATTGGATCGGAAGCTTTGAGCCGCGTTTTAGATCCGCATGATAGAGACAGTATGATCTTTGCTGATGGGGCAGGAGCGGCCATTTTGGATTTACAAGCTGAAGGTGAAGGAGGAATTATTTCTGTCAGTGCACAAAGTCATTGTGAAGATGAGGTTGATTATTTGACTCTTGGTAAATCAAATTTTCCAGAAGCCGATCCTCGCATTCGTTATGTGAAGATGAAAGGTCGAAAAGTGTATGAATATGCTTTGAAGAATGTTCCACTGGCAATGAAGGATTGTTTAGACAAAGCAAATCTGCATATAAAGGATATTAAGATGATCTTCATTCATCAGGCAAACGAGAAATTGGATGAAGCTATAGTACGTGGTTTATATAAACTATACGGTATTGATCAAATTCCCGAATTCCTGATGCCGATGAACATTCATAAATTAGGAAACAGTTCTGTTGCTACCATTCCTACCTTATTATCTATGGTGAAGAAAGGAGAAATGGAAGGCTATACATTAAATGAAGGGGACAATGTTATGTTTGCTTCTGTTGGAGCAGGAATGAATATCAATGCTATTTGTTATAAAGTGTAGTTTTTAGTCGATGTAATAATTAATGAGTCGTCATAGTGTTATGGCGACTTTTTCAATTGTGCGATCTTAGCATTACAATAGGAAATACCCGCTTTGCAATTCGTAATCCATTTGTTTCCGTAAGCGTTTCCAAGCTTCGTGTAATTTTGCATTGCGGTGTTGTACCAGATGATTGCCGCTTCCTGATTAGGGAGAGTGCCAATCTTTGTGCTCAAGTACCATCCTTTTGTGTAGTATGCGTCTGCTAAATATTGAAGATTCAGTTTTGTAGGATTGAAAATGTAAGTACTTGTTTCAGAAAGTACATTTCTGCTCACACTGTCAGCTTTTAGATAAACAGTTATACTATCTTGAAAATTGTAATTGGATAATGCTGTCTTTAACATTTCCTTCAACGAGTCGTTACTGGTAAACGATTTTAGTGTAATTGTATTTGCTCTCAACTGCCATCTGGGATCGCCAGGCAAATGCGTAATTGCAAAATAGTTGGGTTCAGCAAAAATTTCTGCGGAATTCAAGGCTTTTACAAATCGCATTTTTCCATTGGTAACTTTCACGTTACCGCTTGCCCACGTTAAATCAATATAAGTATACTTTCCGCTCAGTTTTACAATATTCCATGCATGATCCGATGATTGAAATACTTTGTTTTTGGTGTAGCCGTAGCCCTTTGCATATCCTTTTATTACATGGCATTCAATTCCCAATAAGTCGCACATGCTTTTTAGAAGTTCCGAATAATTCTGACAAACACCTTTCTTGGTAGTAAGTATGGTGCTGCTCGGGGAGTACTTTCCCGTGGTGTAGCCATAAGTATCGTATGCAATGTTTTCAGTAATCCAATAACAGAACAGTTCTACTCGCTGATCAGGTGAATTTCCTCCCTTCGATAAATAGCCGACAAGCGTTTTCAGGTTTTTAGCAGATTCGGCCGGGCATGCCTTTGCGTAGTCATATAATACAGTATTTACTTTTTCTAATGCAAACACATTTTGATTATTTAAGAGGATTAGGATGACAATAAGAATTCGCATACTGTAGATTGAATTTTTACTAAAGGTAATTCAAATCTGTTTGGGATTAAATGTGGTTTTATTTTCTCCGGTTATTAACAATTGGTATTTTTGTTCAATGGAATTCAAAAAGGTTCAATTTTTACTTTTTTGAAAAAATGAACTTTTCGCTTTCAACAGTAAAATGTTCAAAAACAGCACTTTTTTTCGCTGGAGACTTGCATCCTAAGATTTTCTCGCTATCTTTGCACCCCTCAAAGTGTGTTCTTTGGGGTAAAAATATATTTATTAACAATCAAAATTTGAGTACTGTATGCCAACTATACAACAGTTAGTGCGAAAGGGAAGG
>CAMLET010000330.1 GCA_946479125.1 uncultured Flavobacteriales bacterium | reverse complement strand
TAGCTTCATCTGCATATGCAGTAAGGTAAATAACAGGAATAGAAAATTGAGACTTAACGATTTCGGCAGTTTCAATACCGTTCATTTCGCCCTTCAACATAATATCCATTAACACGATGTCAGGAGTTCCCTCAGCCAAAAGTTCCAATGCTTTCTCGCCAGAAGGTGCAGCACCAATAACGTGATAACCAAGTTTTTTTAAGCTCGATTGTATATCCTTAGAAACGATGAATTCATCCTCTACGACCAATACATTTGCTTTTACCATTCCCTGTTTTTGCTTAAGTTTCAAAAGTAGTAAAAATCCCTATCAACTAGACTGTAGTTAAGATTAAAAGTGAATTTCCTACGATTAGTTATCCTAAAGTAGTTCTTACAATTCATATTTGCAAGCATTTACGGTATCCAGACTTTTTCTATATAATAAGAATAAAGAATATATAATTTATTAATCTATTTACTACTATTATATAGGCTGTTGAAATGTGTAGAACTAAAAATGGATTTGCTTGTTTTTGTAGCTTATCACAGTTTAGACATAGTTTGTTAACATGTTATTCATTTACAAAACCTCATCTAATCAATACTTTGCTGGGATATTAACAAAACAGGGGTCAATATGAATTGCGTATAACTTTTATGTTTTTCCGTGAACATTCTACCTGTTTTGATCGTGTATAAACTTGTATAAATGATTTGTTTCTAAACATTGTCAATCCAAAGTTTTTGACATATAGAACGGAATATTGAATCCTGCAAGCTTTCTTTTTCAGAAGTAATCAACAGCTATTAACAATTACGTAATGAATCGCGTTAAAAAGTAAAAATCAACATCCCTTGTTTTTCAATGCTTTACGAAATTTCGTTTTTTATGATTGTGAACTGTTTGTTCGTTTTGTTGATAAGCTCTAACTTTGATTCATACAAGTAAGTTATGAGCAAATTAGTACCAATTGGGGCAGATCATGCCGGATTCTCTTTAAAAGAAGAAGTAAAGAAACACTTAATTTCATTGGGTTACGAACCAGATGATAAGGGTTGTTACAGTGAAGAAAGCATCGACTATGCTGATTATGGTCACCCGGTTGCATCTGCAGTTGAAGCAAACTCTGGAATGAAGGGAATTGTGATTTGTGGAAGTGGAAACGGTATTAATATGACTGTGAACAAACATCAGGGAATTCGTGGAGCACTTTGCTGGAAAAAAGAAATAGCACAATTGGCTCGTGAACATAATGATGCAAACATCTTAACACTTCCGGCTCGTTTTATTTCTACTGAAGAAGCTTTGGAAATGGTGACTATTTTCTTCAATACAGCTTTTGAAGGTGGAAGACATAAAACACGTATTGATAAAATTCCTTGCTAAACAAGTTACTAAACTTTAAAATAAACACTTTCGGTCATCAAGTCCCGCACTTGCGGGAAGATGTCGAAGTGTGAACCCCTCTTTTCTATGAAACTTCTTTCTTCTCTTTTATTAAGTTGTGTCGGAACATGCTGTTTTGGACAATCTGGTGTTGATTGGGCAATTCGCTCAGCAATGAAAATTGATTCTGCAGATCTTAAAAAACACCTTACGGTTTTAGCTTCCGATGCATATGAAGGAAGAGAAACAGGAAAGAATGGTCAGCGAATGGCTGCAGTTTATATTGAAAAGCGTTTCAAGGAAATAGGTTGTGCTATGGCTCCAGGAATGACGAGCTACCAACAGTATTTCGATGTAATTGAAACTACTCCTGGTGGATCAATGACTTTTGGAAAAGCGATTTTGAATTTCCGTACCGACTTTCTATATATGGGAGCGAAGTCGCATGTAAGTTTGGCGAATGTGGGAATGTACACTAAGGATGCACTTTCATTAAAGAAGGACCAGAAGGATTATGCTATTGTACATAAGTTAGAAGGACTTGGTGTTCGGGAAGAAGTTACCAAATTAAAGAAGGATGCTCCTGAAGGATTAAAGGCAATTGTTCTTTTGGTAGATGATTACAAAACCATGTATGAATATCTTGAGCATTACACCACAAACAAAACAATGCGATTGGCGGATCAGAAAATTCAAGCTGAAATTCCAGTAATTATTGTTCGTGCTAGTTCAATTATAGGTCAAATCCCAAAACGCTTTTCTGGGTTGATTTACGCAAAAAAAGATAAGAAACTGCGAAAACTGACACCTGTTTCAACTATAGTTGCAGATTTGAACACAGGCGAACAGAAGTTGACCAGCTCAAACGTATTGGCTTATATAGAAGGATCAGATCCTACATTGAAGAATGAAGTTTTGGTAATTACTGCACATTACGATCATATTGGAATTGATAACGGAGTTGTATTTAATGGAGCTGATGATGATGGAACCGGAACCGTTGCGCTTCTGGAATTAGCGGAAGCTTATATGGATGCAAAGAATAATGGTCACGGTACGAAACGTTCCATATTAATAATGACAGTTTCCGGTGAAGAAAAAGGATTATTGGGTTCGTCTTATTATACATCACATCCAATAATTCCATTGGCAAATACTATTGCGGACTTGAACATTGATATGATTGGTCGCTATGATATTGCGCATGAAGCTGATATGGTTTTGGGTAAAGAATACATTTATGTAATAGGTTCAAATATGTTAAGCGATGATTTGCATAATGCGAATGAGAAAGCAAATAAAGTATACACACACCTGAATCTGGATTACAAATTCAATAGCTTGACAGATCCAAATCAGTTCTATTTTCGCTCAGATCATTACAATTTTGCGAAAAACGGAATTCCATCCATCTTTTACTTCAGCGGTGTGCATGAAGATTACCACCAACCAACAGATGATGTGGAGAAGATTAATTTCCTTAAAACGGAGACCGTTGCACGATTGGTGTTCTACACAGGCTGGGAATTGTTGAATGCAGTTTCGCGTCCGGCAGTGAATCATTAGGTTCCCACGGAGGAACACAGAGGTTCACAGAAGTGTTGAATTGAAAAAGTTAAGGATTATAAAACCATAGATTATGATCCAAATAGAGATTGATTCCGGTGATATTAATTCTAAGCAGGATTTTATGAAAGCAATGAGTAGATCTTTTGGTGTTCCTGTTTATTTTGGTGAAAATTGGGATGCATTGTGGGATATGATGAGAGATTTGTTTTGGATAGAAGAGACGGAGATAGTATTAACTGTTCAAAATAATCACCTTCTTCCTTCCAAATTGAAACTGCAAATAGTTTCTTTCTTTGACGACTTAATATCTCATTTGGAAAACACTAGTAGTGAGAAGAGCTTTAGATACGTACTTCTTTAACCGTAATTATCGATTTTCATCTGTGTTCTTCCGGGCCCGTCTGTGGGAGTTATTGCGCGAGAAGCTGCTGGATCAAAGCATGCGTTTTCTGAACATACTCTTCGTAATAAGAACCCGTTCCCGGACCATTGAATCCTGTGTGAATTCGTTTTACCTGTCCATCTCTTCCTATATATATAGAAGTAGGGAAGGAGATGACCTCGTTCAGCATGTGGAATTGTTCTGAAGCCAGTTTCTTATTTGCTTTTCCACCAACAAGGAAAGTGAAGTCCAAATTATGACGTTCTTTTAAGGTTTGAATTTTCTTCGCTTGTTCTTCAAATTGATCAGCGTATTCATAACCAATGGAAACGATTTCCAAACCTTTGTCGTGATAAGCATCGTATAACTCTTTATAGAATTTGGTTTCGTCCATGCAATTCGGACACCAAGTTCCCATAATTTGAATGATAACTACTTTTCCGCTTACCTGAGGATTTGGAAAAGTATAGTTATTTCCGTTGATGTCTTTCAATTCAAAAAGCACTTGATTTTCATCACTCTTCATTACAGTTATTGAATCACCGTCACGCAATTCTGCAAAAGGATTGAATGTTCCTACAAAGGCAGTTTCGTAATGTTTTCCACTGTAAAAATTACCTTCAATGGTTTTGTCTTTCAGTGTTCCGTTTAAAAGAAAAGCATGTGTGCCGTCGAAAGCCGATAAATAAAAATGATTTCCATCGATGACACCTTGTAAGTAACGGTAATCGCCAGTTTCTGTAAGAACGGTTCCTGTAAGTTGGTTTCCGTTTTGTTGCAGCACAGCAATGGTTTTTTCTTTATCTGTAGAATTCGGATCGAAGTATGTTTCCCATTTTCCGTTCAAATCGCCCTTTGGAGCTTCGTATGTTTTATCACCAGACAATAATTTAGCTGTAAAAGGAATTCGGTAGTTTCCGGCTTTATTATAGTTTACCCAGAAACCATCAATCTTCGATTTCTTGGAAAGAACAACACGTAATTCTGAATCGAAATCAGGAAAACCGAAAACCATTGTGTCTTTGATC
>CAMLET010000329.1 GCA_946479125.1 uncultured Flavobacteriales bacterium | reverse complement strand
CCTAGTCCGAAAAGCTGGATCAATGGCGAATTCTCGGCAAAACAACTTGCTTCAGTGAACATTGAAGATCTGCTGGGAAGAAAACCGATTGTTTTGAATCAGGAAGCGTTAATTGGTGCATTGCGCAATAAGGTGGTTTTGGTTACTGGTGCAGCCGGTTCAATTGGTTCAGGCTTGGTACGACAAATAGCAGGGTATTCGCCTTCAAAGATCATTTTGTTCGATCAGGCTGAATCGCCAATGTACGAGTTGGAACTGGAGTTGCGCTCAGAATTTCCAAACCTGAATCTGGAAGTGGTAATTGGCGACATTCGAAATTACGAGCGACTAAACAGCGTTTTTAATGTGTTCAAACCATCGTGGGTTTATCACGCTGCAGCTTACAAGCATGTTCCGTTGATGGAGGAAAATCCAAGCGAGGCCATTAGTACAAATATTCGTGGAACGAAAGCTCTGGTAGAATTGGCGCTGAAATACGAAGTAGAGAAATTTGTAATGATCTCTACTGATAAAGCTGTGAATCCAACAAATGTAATGGGTGCGAGTAAGCGAATTGCTGAAATGCTTGCGCAAAAAACGAATAAGCAAGGAAATACGCAGTTCATTACTACGCGTTTTGGAAATGTACTAGGTTCAAATGGTTCGGTAATTCCTTTGTTCAAAAAACAGATTGCACAAGGTGGACCGATTACTGTAACCGACGAGCGGATTACTCGTTTCTTTATGACCATTCCCGAAGCTTGTCAATTGGTTTTGGAAGCCGGAGTAATGGGAACTGGAGGCGAGATCTTTGTTTTCGACATGGGGGAATCAGTGAGAATCGTTGATTTGGCGAAGAACATGATCCGACTTTCAGGATTGACTTTGGGAAAAGACATTGAGATCATATTTACGGGATTACGTCCTGGTGAGAAATTGTATGAGGAATTGTTGAGTAACGAAGAGAGTACGCTGCCAACGCATCATCCGAAAATTCTCATTGCAAAGGACAGAGGTGTAGAGGAATCTGATTTTACAGCAATTCAACGTTTGGTTGATTCTGTAGGATCGTCGAACAACATGGACTTGGTAGAACAAATGAAAACCCTGGTGCCAGAGTACATTTCGAATAACTCAGAGTTTTCACAATTGGATAAGAGAAAGTGAAACTTTCGATAAATCCGCGATGCGGATTAGATAGAATTAATAAAGTAATAATGGACACTGAGCGTAGTCGAAGTGTAGAATTAAAAAAGAATGCATACTCCGTACAAATTAAAAGTTCGTTTTTCCGACTGCGACATGATGCAGCACGTAAACAATGCCGTTTATTTGAATTACTTCGAAGAAGCGCGAATTCATTATTTCAACCATTTGTTGGGAATGGATTGGGATTGGAAAAAGAACGGCGTACTTTTACGTAAGAACGAATTGGAATATTTACGCCCGATTTTACTGCATGAACCAGTTACCATTGAAGTTTTCCTAAAACATGTGGGTGACAAAAGCTTTACGCTTTCTTACGAGGTAAAAGTGCACGACGATCTGAGAACAACCGGAACATCCGTTTTGGTTTGTTATGACAGCGTGAACAAGTGCTCCATTTCTATTCCTGCCCGAATGAAAGCTGCATTGGAAACATTATCCTTGAAACTGGAACAATAGACTTCGACTTCGCTCAGTCCATCGGATTATCGAAGTATGAACCTGCATATATTATCACATTTAACAAGATTATCATGAAATCAATTCTTATCATACTTAGCATGTTTTGTGTCGGAATGGGTTATAGTCAGCCCAATTTCGAAGTGCAAAAGAAAGACAGCTGCTGGAAAAAAAGTCAGGCGCGTTCTGCCAATCGTTTTGCGGAATGGGAATGTGGAAAAATCGCGGGAGTTGTTGATTGTAATGAGAAATTGGAGATGGATCCAAATACCGGAATTGTAATGACTTCCGGAAATCACAAACCATATACTGGAGTTTGCGAAACTTGTCATATGAACGGAATGTTGGAACGCAAAGTAACTTTCGTTGAAGGAAGAGCAAACGGAAGTGATACCACTACTTATCGTTCTGGTTGTATAATGGCAATTCGTTCACATATTCAGGGAGTAGAAGACGGTCACTGGGCTTATTTCTTTGATTCAACCGGTTTTGTAAGCTGGGAAAAGAATTACACCATGGGACAATTGAATGGTCCACAGTATTCCTTCTCTTATTATGGTGATACTGTTAAAGCAGAGATGTATGTGAATGGTGTGTTGCAAGGTCAGCGCAAAACGTATAAAGCCAATCCGAAATTTACTCCGGGTTCCAAAATGAGACAAACGTATTTGGAGAAAGTGGCGACTTACAAAAACGGATTATTGGAAGGGCCTTTTCTGGTTTACAATGCCGATGGAGTGATCATTGAGGAAACAAGCTACAAACAAGGTAAAAAGAACGGTGTTTTCAAGTACTATTATGACGAAGGTGTTTTGCTGAGAACCGAAAACTGGGTAATGGATTCGAAAAACGGTGAGTTTAAAACACTTTATTTCGATCAAACCTTACAATCGATAGAGAATTACAAAAAAGCCAGCGGAAAGCCGCAACAATATCTCACTGCAGACATTTATACCTTTCCGAACGAAGCAGTTGCATTGGGATATGGAAAAATGTTAGGAAATAAAGCTACTAAAGCGAAATTGGATGCCTATTTGGATTCAGCTGGAGTTAAACTCGAAGTTTACAGTGTGAAAGACATTGTTCGTGAAACCGATCCGAACTTGAAGAAAGCGAAAGGTCTTGGAAAAGGACCGAACAAACCATTCAATGTTGGAACAAAGAAAGCGGAGTCGTGGATCTTCATCAATTTGAAAGACATCAATACCGTTTCTAAAACCGAAGTAAGAGAAGGTTGGTTCGAAGAGCGTTTCCCTGATGGAAAATTAAAACGCAGAGCCTTATACCGTGGTGATATTCTAATCGAAGAAACGGTTTATGATCAGGTCGGGAAAATTGTTTCGCAATACGGTGTAGTTCAAAATACCGGTAAAGAGGACGATGCGATGCCAACTGGTAAAACAGATAAGCCGAAAAAAGAAAAAAAACCGAAGAAGAAGAAGTCAAAGACTTCTGAAGACCAAGGATAGTTCGCACAACGAACGTTATCCGCGGGAAACTAAAGACGAAAGAGAAAGCACCTGATACGGGGCAGTAAAATAGGAGCTTATTCACTAACTTATTTCTAACTAGGATATTAACAACACTTTTTTTGTTATAAACAATTGTTTAACATTTTTCAGTGTTAGGTCGTTATTATTTTCTTTTTAAGTATTGATATTCAGTTTATTGTGTTTGTTATTGTTTTCTAATTAAGTGATCGCAGGGCAGCATATTTGCTTTATCGATGATTATGTAATCCGATTTTTGATAAATTCGCTGCATTAACTTTTGAGATCACCTCTTATCTTCAATCTAAGCCAACCACAATTCAAACTTAGGCTGAACCTTCGAGTTGATTTTCAAACTGAAAATCACTTATGAAAACTCACTTTTTAACCCTATTTCTCTGTGTTTGTGCTTTTTTACCTAAAACGGCAAGTTCACAAAGCTATTCCTTTACTTCATTTGACCAAAGTGTCAGTGTAAACGGAGATCCATTGGCTACTAACGTCAATACGCTGAGTACATGTTCCGAATACGTTTTTAACTACGACATCGGATTTAGTTCAACCAGTATTTCATCGGTAACTGATGATATTACATTTGAATTACCACTCAATGTTTCATTTCAGAGTTTGTTGAGTTCAAATGGAACTGTTACTGTCAATTCCAGCAGTGGTAATGCGGTTTCATTGCACCTAAGCGGATGGAACATTTCCAATGTTTTGAATATTAAACTAATAGGTATTTCTTCAAGTTGTGATGCTTCATCTGTTACGGGAAATCCACTTGCTGAATTGGATGGAGATCTTGCAAGCTCAAGTATTAACTCACCAAATGGGGTTACTATTGTTTCTCCACAATTAATTGTAGAAGATCTTGGAGGAAGTACAATGAAGAACATTGGAGACGTGGATGAAATCGTCTTCAAAATCCAAAATACTGGTGGAAACGGTACTGTCATTCAGAATTTATTGGTCGATTATGTGTTGAACTCTAATATTGAATCGTATCTGAACACTTATTATATTTCCGGAAGCCCAACTCAGGGAACCGGAAATAATATCTATACGTACACCTTGCCAGGAGGTATTTTTACTTCGACTATACCTACAGGTACAATTCCTCTCGATCCTGCAGATTTTCAGAATGTTTTAGGTCATGGTTATTTGGCAAATAACGAGGTAATTTATCTTCACATTCCATTTTTTGTAAACTCATGTGGTGGTACAAC
>CAMLET010000328.1 GCA_946479125.1 uncultured Flavobacteriales bacterium | reverse complement strand
GATTCGAGTAGAATAGGAGCATAACCGCTTTGATCATGAACTTCAAGTCCAATTCCCAACCCGAGGTCAACATGACCTAAAGAAATACCATTAGACATTTGAAAGGAAATTGAAGAAGTTTCTCCGGTTAGAATTCCAGCTGAACCTCTGGCATAATAGCCAATTTTAGAAGTTTCAGTGGTTTGTGAATGTGCATTCAGACAGAGTCCGATGAATAAAAGTATAGAAGGTATTTTTTTCATTTTATTTTTTTTGAGATCCTATCTGAAATACTTTTTTCGGCCGAAAGAATACTATTCAAAATTAATCTGTTTTCACCCCTGATGAAGCAAATGAAGAAAGGGTTGCACGGAATATGATTTTTTTGTGAAGGATTTTTTGAAACAAAGCTTCATGCTTGTTCAAATCGGTGGTTGGGACGAATTGCAATTCGTCCGTAACTTATGTTAATGAGATTATGAATCTAGAGAGAATGGATATGGAAATGTTATAAAGAAAAATAATTATCTCCCAGCGGTACTCCAGTGGAATCCTGTTCGCCAGCGCGTCCAAACTAAACGGCGCCGAACTTTCTTTTTCGCTACTTCCTTTAAAACAACTGTTGGGACTAATTGCAACCTGTCTGCCGAACAGGCAGGTTCTTCCCTAACTTCTGTAGCTTGAATAACCTTTCAGATCATCTTTTAAGAAACAAACCAAAACAAGAACAGCATTCTTTTTCATTTGATTCGTGCATTGTTGTTTGGATGAATTTAATGAAAACTTGTGACTTATCTCACAGGTTCATTTGGTGAAGTTGGCTGAACTTTGTTTCAACAAAACAGATAGAATATGGAAAAGATCTTTATCATAAACGGCGGACAGCATTTTGCGCATTCGGGTGGTGCTTTCAATAAAACATTAACGGAATGGACCATGGACTTTTTTACGCTGAATGGTGCTGAAGTTAGGGTGACAGACATTAATTCTGATTTCATTCCGATGGACGAAGTGGAGAACTTCAAGTGGGCCGATGTAGTCATTTATAATACGCCAATTTGGTGGTTTCAGGTTCCTAACCTATTTAAGAAATATATTGACGAAGTATTTACAGCCGGACATCAGAACGGGATTTACAATAGCGATGGACGCTCTCGTTCCAATCCGGATATCAATTATGGAACGGGTGGATTAATGCATGGGAAAAAGTACATGGTCAATTCAACTTGGAATGCTCCCGAAACTGCTTTTACTTTACCGAATGAGTTCTTTTATCAAACTTCTGTAGACGACGGTGTTCTGTTTGGTTTTCACAAAATGAATGCGTTTACTGGAATGGAGAAGATTCAGGGATTCCATTTTCACGATTTAGAGAAGAATGCAACTCCGGAAAGAATCAACAATTATCAGACAGCGTATTTAGGACATTTAAAGAATGCCTTTGTTCACCAAATTGCTGAAGTATGTTAAGAGGAAAAAGTTTAGGAGCATTCGTTCTCATGCTCGGATGCATTGCATGTAATCAGAACAATAACAAGAGTAAAACACATAACGAAACAACGATGAAACCGAAAATTTTATTTGTATTGACCAGTCACGATGAAAAAGGAAGTACTGGTGAAAAAACCGGGTATTATCTCGGAGAAGTTTCCCATCCCTGGGAAGTATTTGTAGAAGCAGGATTTGAGATTGATTTTGTAAGTCCGAAAGGTGGAAATCCCCCAGTGGATGGATTTGATTTGGAAGATCCTGTCAATAAAAAGCTTTGGGAGGACGACTATTACAGAAACAAAATTCAGCATTCGAAGAGGGCTTCTGAAATTAATTCAGCGGATTACCAAGCCATTTTTTATGCCGGTGGACATGGTGCGATGTGGGATTTTCCTTATGACAAGTCAATTGCGAAAATAGCAGCACAGATTTACGAAAACAATGGGGTTGTGGCTGCTGTTTGTCATGGTCCGGCTGGATTGACGGCAATTCAGCTCAGCAACGGAAAATACCTTGTCGATGGAAAAAGAGTGAATGGCTTTACCAATGAAGAAGAAGAAATTGTGCAGCTAACCAACGTAGTTCCTTTTTTATTGGAAGATAAGTTGAAAGCCCTTGGTGGAATTTACGAAAAGTCGGAACCGTGGCAATCGCATATTACTGTTGATGGAAGATTGATTACAGGACAAAATCCACAATCTGCAAAAGGAGTGGGAGAAGCAATCCGTGAGGCCTTGAAGAAATAGTAAAGTTTAGCTATAAGAAAACACCGCTGAAGCGTGTTCCATTTGTACATTTACAATATGGAACACGCTTCTTTTTTGAGAAAACACATCGAAGAAATTGTACTGCTCAGTGATTCAGAGTTTGATCTGATATTGGAACATTTCACACCACTTACGATCAAGAAGAAAGAATTATTAATTCAAGGAGGACAAACGGTGAACTCTGAGTTTTTTGTAGTGAAAGGATTATTGAAAGCCTTTATCTATGATTATTCAGGAAAAGAATACATTGTTCAATTCGCTATGGAAAATTGGTGGATTTCAGATTATATGGCCTATAAGATTCAGGGCAAAGGCGATATCTGTGTTCAGGCGCTTGAGGATTGTGTGGTTCTCGAATTGAGTTTAGAGAACAAGAACAAAATGTGTAAGGCAGTTCCTAAAATGCTTCAGTTTCATGGAACCAAAGCCTTTAGTGGATTCGTGGCTCTTCAAAAACGTGTACTGTCGTTAATGAAAAATTCTGCTAGTGAGAAGTACGATTTACTTTTGGAACAGTATCCGGCCTTGTTTCAACGTGTTTCCAAAACCACCATTGCTCATTATTTAGGCGTTTCCAGAGAGACATTAAGTCGATTGACCAAGTGATTTTTATTGTACAAAATGTTGAAAATTTATCTATATGTGAAATATATAAAATTCCAATAAATTAGAATAACACGTTCTACCCGAATCATATTGAACTTGTGCTTATCAATTTTAATAGAAAGAATATGAAAGCACAATTATTTAAAAAGGGATTCTTTGTCATCGTTTTGACAATGTTATCAAGCAGCAACTTACTTGCTTTTACAGCAGTTACAAACGGAGACTGGACAGATCCAGCAACATGGGGTGGAGTAGCTCCTTCAGGAACTGTAAGTAATCAGAATATCATTATTCCATCTGGTATTGATGTCAACTTGAATACAGACGTTACATTCAATGGATTACTGAACAACTTTACGGTAGATGGAACATTGATGAGTTCTACAAATAATGAACTGATAATTGAGCTCGGAACATTTGGTGGAAGTGGTGATATCGACATTCAGCGTATCATTTTTGATGGTGCTTTAATTACGTATTCGCACTCAGGTGATTTAACGGTAAAAACTTTTGTAAATGCAGGGGCGGCGATTGTCGTTACATCACAAGTTACTGTTAGCGATTCGTTAGATCTTGACGATGGAACATTTACATTGAACACAGGTGGAAACCTGATGATAGAAACTGACGCTGTAATTATTAGAGATGCAGGTTCACTTGTGACAACAGGTGGTGTATTTAACTCTGGTGGTTCATTCTATGTACGTTACGAAGGTGGTTCAAAAACAACGGGTATCGAAATCAATTCAATGAATTTACAGGACGTTGACATTGATTTGGATAACAATACTTCTACAGTAACAATGGCAAGTAATCTTCAGGTTCATGGTGACTTGAATTTGAGCATGGGTATCTTGAGTGTTGGTGCAAATAATCTGGAATTGTATGGAGATATAGACATTCAATCTGGAGCTATGTTAACAACTGCTGCAACTTCAAACGTGAGTATTGAAACTGCTACAAGTTTAACTTCAGGTTTGGTATTTACATCAGGTTCTTCTGTTGATCAGTTTGCAATTGATTACACTGGAAGTACTGGTTCAGTTGAATTGGAAAGTAACCTGGCTATTGCCGGAGAATTGCAGTTACACAACGGAGCTTTGAGTATTGAAAGCGGTGCTACGCTTACTATGAATGCTGGAAGTCTTATTCAGGTAATGGCAGGTGAATTGGAATCTAATGGCGGAACATTTGTTGGTACTGCTTCTTACGATGTGGAATACATTGGTGACTCAACGGTTACAACTGGTTTAGAAGTTTCAGGTACAGGATTGAACGATGTGGAAGTAAATATTGGCGAAGGACAAGTGGTGATGGACGATGACATTACTGTTGGTGGCGAATTGATGCTTAGCGGAGGAAAATTAAACCTGAATGCGAACGATTTGATTGTGAATGGAACTTTGGATCAGGACGAAGACAGTCCAATTATTGGTGACATGAATTCTGACTTGCAGTTGAACCTTACATTGGTTGGTAATGACACGATTTATTTCGATGAAGACTATATGGATTTAGAGCAATTGATTGTTGATGTAACCGGTGGTGATATCG
>CAMLET010000327.1 GCA_946479125.1 uncultured Flavobacteriales bacterium | reverse complement strand
AGTAATACCTAAATGCCTGAACCTCAAAGGTGAATCATAATAACTTACTGTCGTTGAGGTATTGAAATTTTCTTTCTTAACAACTGAATCGGGTCTCTGATGGGAATGTTGGGTCAACCTGGCATCGATAGCGATGCCAAGTTTGCTTCCGGAAAACATATAGTCTGCTGACAACCCCAGCGCCCTCCCGCTTCTTGCACTACCGATTCCATCTTTATAGTCCCCCGATGGACTGCTCGTCCCTCCATAGGGTCCGACCTTGATAGAACCTCCTTCTTGTGACTTTGCGCTACCTGCGAGCAATAAGACAGTTATGGAAAATGTCGTTGCTACGATCAAAAAATGTCTTTTCATAATTCATAGATTTAAGTGAAACCATATTCTTTATGCTAGATATCAACTGGATCGGAAAAATGTTACCCCTGATTTCCCAAGTAGGGATCTGACTTGTGTTTACAGGCGGTTAGGATTTACGAAGACTTTTGGGTAGAGTTCGAAGCAAGCTCCGGCGATTGTGCGGAAAATTCGGGTGGTGCGATAGATATGCGGTCGCAGGTCGCATGGCTATCGCACCACGCAACCGCTTAAATGCAAAAAGACCGTCCTGACCTTAGTCAGGGTGTCTTTTTGCCGCCCGAAATCATCAGGCGACTTTCAAAGGTTGTGATTGGAAGGTTTCCAAATTAAGAAACAATCCTCTTTGAAAAGTCATTCCGCTTCTGAACATTTTCCACAGCATGGAACTTCCAAAATCTGCAAGCGTGGAATTGATGAATAGATCCTGTGTTTCCAACGCTTCTGCAAGTGAACAGCTTGGCGTTTTATCCTGCTGTTCGGAACGTCTCAAAAGATCGGCAAATTCTTCTGTAATGAATGGCAATTGATCGACCGTCTGATAGCGTTCTGAACTTGGTTGCTCAATGCTCCCAATGGTTGACAATATCACCTGTCCTGTATCTTTGCTGTTTCCGAAGTCCATCCAATATTTAGGCTGATCGCGATAAGCATAACCTTTTTTCAGGTCATTTAACACGTCAGCTATCGCAAACCGCGATTCTACATTGTCCACGCAGGAAATATAAATACTTGCCTGTACATTATCCGCTCTGCGATCAAATCTTGTAGTCTCCGCTTTCCAGTTGGAACCAGTCCAGCGGTTTACCCTGTTGATCAATGCCACTGATTTATGCAGACCAATCTCGCATGAAGCAAAACGCTGTCTGCCTAAATTAGCCTCAGTTACCACATCATCATCCCAAAGATGCACCTGCATACCCGCATGCCCTAATGCAATCATTGCATGGTTCATATCCATTAATGCGGTCAGCATCTTAGAGCCTGTGCCACCCGCACCGATCAGGTTAACGGAAATGGGATTCACGGCATTGATCAGCGCCATGTCCATAAAGTGGACTTTCATTTTTTCTTCGTTCATCGTATCAAATCTTTAATTGTTCTTCTACTGGTCTTTAATATCTCTGTGGGAAATGCATCCCCTTTTTCAATAAGGCTCTGCCACAGCAGTACGCAGTTGCCGTCTACTGGATTGTGTCCCGCTAATAAATGGTTGAAATAGGAATTGAAAAAGAAGTTCTCCCATGCGGACATGAATTCTTCCAACGAAGCACTGTGCTTAATGCGCGTATCTACCGTACCCATACAGACCGTCCCATTATCATAGATATTAAAAAAGGGAGCGTGGTAGAGTGTTGTTTTCTCTGTGGGTCTGCGGTCGCGACTGAGTGCAAAAACCGAAAGACTCTCGCTATCAGCAACCCAAAGCATCGCAGGAACTTTCCCCATTCCGCTTGGTATGTTAAGATTATCCGAAAAATGCAGTTTGCGCTCCATTGCTTTTGTGAACCAAATCACCTTACCCTCAGTCTGGTTAAGATAAAGTACATCTGCTTTCATTACCCCGCTTGGCAACAAAAAACTCTGTTTACTTTTATTCTCTCCTGCAAGCACTTTGGCTAATTTTCTCGCTTCCATCACTGTCAGCGGATGTGCATTAATAGGGAAACCATTCTTGTCCATATCAAAATGTTCAACATAGCTTTCTTCGTCCCTACCCTTTTTCTGATAGAAAATGAGTGCGGACTTAGGGGAGAAAACCTCCAAAAAATTATTTGTTATGTCTTTCATCGCCATCGTTTTTAAAACTGTTCAGCAGGAAGATCAAATCTTCTAAGAGATCGAACAGTCGTTTTTCAAAATCAAAATCGTTGTTTTTAATAGTTCTGCCGTCAACAGGTATGTAATTAGCAGGTTCGTCAATGTTATAGAGTTCCTGTAAGTCGGTATTGACTGCATCCATCAGGCATTTGCCGATTATCCCCTCATCGGATTCAAAGAAGGAAACATACTTGTCCAGTTCGACAACCCGTTCATCGTACTCATCTTCCAAATCTGTCTGTGCGCCAAAATTCCTATGAATTGCCGAATCGGGGTACTGCTTATAGAGGGAGAAAAAACCAGTGGCAACTTTATGACATTCTGCCGAAAAGCCTTTGGATTTATCAGGATCAGTTAGACGTTGCTCAAACTCATTCAGATGTGTTGGGTCTAAAAGCATGCTTTCCAATAAATCACCAATTCCATTAGCCCGTTCGTATTCAGTAAAGAATTCCTCATTACTTTCCTCTTCTTCTTCTTCCAATTTCATATCCGATACCAGTTCGTACATTGAGTACAGGTAAGTACCTTCCTGCCGATGATAGGGAATATCCGCAACGTGGTAGAGGTATGAAAATACAGAAAGTAAGAGATCAGCATCTTTTTTGTACGTTACATCGCTAAGCATTTCGTGCAACTGGACAATCGGTATGTAGTACAATGTCCTGCATGTATCAAATGTTTTTCGTTCCGCAAAGAAAACGCTTCCCTCATCTTCTATGAGCCTGATCTCCTTGAAATCTATGCTACAATTATCCCGCAACTGATCCCTTAAACTATAAAGTGCAACTGAAATGTTTACGGGATATTGTGCCTTACTTTCTGTTACTCCAATGCAGTATTTTTCAACCAATATGGAAAGAGACTTAAAAAAATCTCTTTCCATATTCGGATTACCCCGATGGTCAGCAACCGCTTCGGTCTCTTCCAATTTTGGCAAGAATGCGGTCTTTAAAAAACCATTGGTAACATTGCTATTGGCACTGATCTTTGTTTGTCCCTTTGCACTTCTCCCGCATCTTTTGTCTTTTTCATCCAATCCGCGAAGTCTCCCAACCGCTCGTGCAGTTCGATTTGCTTTTGATCTTTGGGGAGCAGGATTGTCCCCTGACTGATATTTCGTTCCATATTCCATCACATAAAAATTTTATTTAACCCTTTGTTCCCATTACGCTTTCGAACTTAAACTGCACGGTATCATCCTTGAACAAGGGTGCAGAAATTTTGGCGGTAATCAGTGCGGGATAGCTAGGTGCATAATAGTTTAGCACTGACTGTTCGCTCCAAGTCGGGTTTGGATCAGGCAGAAAAATCTGCTCTCCCTTTTCTTCCAATATGAAGACCCTTTCCATTGATGTTGCTAATAACATGATGCTCTGTTTTAATGTTAAAATTCCGTTGGCTATTCATCTTCGTCCGCCCCAAAATCCTCTTCTTCCTCTTCTTCTTCTCGGGCATGGAATTCAAATTCCACCTCATCTGCTGTTGAAGTTTGGGGTTCTGTGGAAGAACCAAAAAGTTCAGGGGCGAACCTCTGCGTTAGTTCCGTCTTACGTTTGCGGATGGCTTCGATGTGTTCAGGGAAGCCTGTGAGTTTATCCAAAAGCATCCAAGCATCTTTGGGTTTGCCTTGGCTGTCCAGTTCATCCACTTGTTTCATTATGCTGAGAAACTTTGTGTCTTTACTTTCATTTCCACTCTGCGGTGTTTTCTCTTTTTTGGCTTTGTCCTTTTCCATTGCTGAATTTTTGCGCACCTGCTCTAAGGTCTTCGCGTAACTGTCCATATCTATCATTAGCTTGGAAGCCATTTGAACGGGTTTTTTGAGGTTTTCAAAGAAAGCCGTGTCCAGTTCCTGTGGCGAACCCCTGAATATTAGTGGTGGAATTCCCTGCTTTGCTTTATCTGTGCATCCATCGTTTTGGAGCAGTACAGAAACCACAAGTCCGCTATCTGATTTGGCTATGGTCATGAGCAGATTGCCCACAAAGTCCATTTCTGCCATGTTGCTAAAAAATCCTGTTTCCATCTTCTTGTTTTTAAATTCCTGATTGCCCCCTCAGGGCGGTCAACTTTTCATGGACATCTGACCAGTACAGTTTTTGACGTTGGTTGAAGTCAGAAAAATTATCGCCCTTAACGGCATACTCTTTAAATTGTCCGCTCTGCTGTATCGCTCTGTCAAGGTTTTCGACCTGAAGTTCACAACCGTGCATATCGATTA
>CAMLET010000326.1 GCA_946479125.1 uncultured Flavobacteriales bacterium | reverse complement strand
GTAGCATGACATTCTCCCGGCAATGCCTGGTAAAGAGCTGTTCCTTTTGTTTTCCAGGAAATCATTTCATCACTAACTTCTTTTATTACTTTTCCCGGATTTCCAACTACTAAACTACGTTTCGGGATAATGGTCTTTGCCGGAATAAAAGAAAGCGCCCCAACGATGCATTCGTCACCAATTTCTGCGTCGTCCATAATTACGGAGTTCATTCCGATTAAACAATTCTCTCCAAGATTAGCACCGTGAATTATTGCTCCGTGACCAACATGTGCCCCTTTTTTTAATCGAAGAGAAGTTCCCGGAAACATGTGAATAGTACAGTTTTCCTGAACATTGCAACCGTCTTCAATGATAATTTCACCCCAATCACCACGAATTGCAGCACCAGGTCCAACATAAACGTTTTCACCAATATGCACATTACCAGTTACAGTAGCATTTGGGTGAATGAAACTACTTTTCTTGATTACAGGAATAAATCCGTTGAATTCGTAAATTGCCATGATTATAATTACTAATTACCAGTTAGAAGTTACAGATTAGTAGAAAGCAAAGTTAATTTGTAATTCGTCATTCGCAATTGGTAATTATGTGAATATCTTAGCAATCAAAATTCCTGTTTACAAATGAGTTACTGCAATTACGTCAAAAATTTACCTGAAGACAACGTTCATAAGATTTATCACGATTTTCATTACGGAGTTGAAATTGAGGATGATAACCAGCTTTTTGGTCGTTTGATCCTTGAAATAAATCAGGCAGGATTGTCGTGGAACACCATTTTGAACAAACAGGAGAATTTTCGTGAAGCTTTTGATAATTACGAAATAGCGCGTATTGCGGACTATGGCGATGAGAAAATTGAAGAATTATTAAAAAATGCCGGAATTATTCGCAACCGTTTGAAGATAAATGCCGTTATTTATAATGCCAGACGGGTGAAAGAGATTCAAAATGAATTTGGTAGCTTTAATAATTGGTTGAAATCACAAAATAGTTTAACTTTAGCTGAATGGGTAAAATTGTTTAAAAGCAATTTTAAATTTGTAGGAGGCGAAATAGTTAATGAATTTCTGATGAGTACAAATTATTTGCCCGGTGCGCACACTGTAGAATGTCCGTTTAATAAACGATAGATGAAAAAATTACTTCTTTTAGGCTTAACACTGATCTTCGGAAATCTTCTGAATGCACAGGTTGGTATTTTTGGTGGAACTTCCATTTATAAAAGTGCATTGGTTAAAGGTTTTTATACTGGAATTCAATTAGGAGCAGAGGTTCCTCGTGACGATATGGTTTCGTTCTTTGGAAGGGTTACTGCAACTTTACCTCAGGTTTCAACGGATACTATTCGTTTAGAAGCTATTGATCCAACAACAACTTTTCCGGGTGTAATGGATGTAGAAGCGAAATTCAAAAATTCTGTTGTCAATTTTCAGTTTGGTACACGCTACTACCTAGGTAATGGTTATGACTACGGTATTTCTGCTTATGGTGGAAGTATTTTTGAAATTTCGGCCATGACGGTAAAACGAAGTGCAACTGATGGTTATGACGAATCCAAGTATGAATTTATCAGCAGCGATTCTCAACCTTATGATGACAGAGGTTCTGTGTTTTTGGTAAATCTAGGATTGAGCGCGGGTGTTAAATACAATTTCTACTTTGGTTTGTTGTACTTTGATATGACCGGATCTTACAACCTGATTCCTGTATTTACAAATGAATTCAGCAGAGTTTACGGTAGAGCATCAGCTATTAACTTCACGTTCAATTTAGGATTTAGAAAAGATATTTTTTAAATAAAAGTCAAAAGTCAAAAGTCAAAAGTCAAAAGTCAAAAGTCAAAATTTGTTTTAATGACTTTCCTTTGAGTTTGATATAAAGTCTGTCAAAAACATATTCTTTGTGTCCTTTGTGCCTTTGTGTTAAACTGAGCGAAGTCGAAGTTTGTTAAAGACTTTTTTCAAAAGAATCCCCAACGTTTCCTTAATCCTCCAGTCTTGAAATCGGCGATGAATTCTTCAAAATAGTTGTAGCGATTGTTTTGCCCAATTTGTAGCGATTTATCCAATTCTTCCTTCGATAATTTATTGGGAGAAATCTTAAAACTAAATTTTGATCCCAATTTCTGAATAGCAGTACTTGCTTTTTTGTCAAGAGCGTCTATTTCAGGTAACGGATGTGTGATCTGAAGATTCGTTGTGATACTCGGATTGGCGTTTAATAATGGTAATTTTGCTTCAAAAAGCTGGTATAAAACAACAGCAAAAGAGAAATAATCACTCTGGTGATTCACCAAATGCAAACGATTCAAAATAACTTCAGGCGAGGCATAGCCCAATGGGAAAATCAATTTTCGTTGGATTGGCTCTGAATAATTAATTGCCAGACCAAAGTCGATAAGATGAATTTCTCCGGTTGCTTCGTTTACCAATATGTTCGACGGTTTAATGTCGAGATGGGCAATAGTCGACTTTTGTAGTTCTATGAAAATCGGCAATATTCGTTCACAGATTTCAATCGCAGCCTTAAATTGATTCTTGGATTTAATTTTTTTGAAATAGCTGTCAAGTGTAATTCCTTCTTTGAATTTTAAAATCAACGCAGCACTCTTTTCGTCTTCAATGAAAGCGATAACTTGTGGCAAGTTGTCCATCTCAAAAGAGAACTCGGATTCAGAGCGAAGTGTTTCTTTCCCCAATTCATTGATGGAAACTTTAAGAATGAAAAGCTCGGAGTTTGTTTTATGTCGAACCTTAAAAACATCACAGAACTTACGTCGCTTTTGATTTCCTAAGCGCTCTAGAATTTCGTAATCGTTTAAACTTTTTATTTTGTCTTGCATTGAAATTGCAAGGTAATATAAAAATAGCGACCATCACTTGGCAGAATTCCTGGACCGGGATAAGCAGTTGCTCTTCTCGAAAAGTAGATGGCATTTGTAAGATTATTTACACCACCTTCAATTTGAAAGTTCTGATTTACGGTGTATCGCATAGATAAATCGAAAACAAGATATTCTGGAACAAGTCCAATAACCGCGTCACCACTTGCAATGTATGCGTTAGAAGCATCTGAGTATTGTTCGGCATTGTATGAACCCTGAACCTGAATTTGGAATTTCTCTGTTCTGAATTTAATTCCTCCTCTAAGAATTATTGGACTAACGTATTCTACTTGGTTTCCAATGTAATTGGGTTCTCTCGATCGAATATACTTTGAGTTGATGTAAGAGAAATTAATGAACGTACTCAATCCGAATTTCGATGAATCGGAGATCATTTTCAAAATGTCCAGTTCGCTGAAAAACTCTACACCCATATTTCTTGCATCACCAATATTGGTTCTGATCTTCTTCGTTTCGTAGGGAGCAATTCCAATTTTGTTTCCATAGAAAATATAGAATCCGGCAACATCAACATAAACGTATTTTGCAAGAAAACCGCGCCATCCCAATTCTGTTGTTGAACCGTATTCGTCTCTGATGTTTGAATCCACAACAATATTTGGGTTTACCACGCGAATATCAGTGAAATTCACAGCTCTGTAATTCATACAGAAGTTAGTATATATAGAAGTTCTTTTGCTGACCTTGTAAGATGAACCAAATCCGGCCAATGGAACGATCCTCGAAATGGAATTCGACTCGTCATAACTTTTGATGGCAAGTGTGTCAAGCGTTAGTTCATGAATGATATACTGCTTGTATGAACCGTTTGCAGCGCTTTTAATGTAATCCAATCTAAAGCCGGTATTCACGGTCCATTTCGGACCTAAAAAGAAAATGTTCTCGCCAAAGAACGCAGCGTTCATTGAGGGGAAAGTATAGGAAGAGTTTTCCGGACTTCCCGGATTGTTAAAAGTGAAATTTGCATCAGAACCATCAGAAGCCAAACCTTGAATTCCAGTAGTTTGTCCTTTGTAAAAGCGTGCTCCGAACAATAAACCGCCTTTCGATCGCCCTGCAAGCTGATATTGTTTCATTAATCGGGCTTCTGCACCTGCGTTTTTAAATGTTCCCTGAATCAAATCACGATCTCCCATAGGATCCGCCTGATTGATCTTTCCAAGAAAACCAAGTGCGCTGCGTTCAGAAAGCATTCCAAAACTGCGGAAATTAAAGAGTAATGATTTATTGATCTGATAATCGTAATGAAGTGCGAGAATGTTCCAATCTACCGAAAACCAATTTCTGGTTCTGTTACTTTGTCTTGGATCGTCTTCAAATTGATTATCAGTTAGTCCACCAGGCTGTTGAGCTAAGTATTGCATTTTGGTGTACTCCAAACGAATACGCTGATTTTCATTGATCTGATAAGTCAATTGAGCAAACCCTTGATGCTGCGTAAAATCACTATTTGGCCGCCAGCCATTTCCAAGTTTAAGTTGGTAATAGGCTTGGTACGACCAGCGT
>CAMLET010000325.1 GCA_946479125.1 uncultured Flavobacteriales bacterium | reverse complement strand
GGCAAAAGCCTGAATACCAGAAAGCAGAAAAAGGGAGAGTAAGAATTGCTTCATGTACAATTTTGGATTTGGAAGCGCGAAAAATAGTGAATTTACCGCGAATTTTAGCTGTCTTTCCGACGAATGCACTTTATTTTTCGGTAATTTTGGCTTAAAATTATACGAAACGAATTATGTTATTACACTCACACTCAGGATTTCGATGGGTAGTATTGCTTTTATTGCTTACTGCCATTATTAGAGCAGCCATTAAAAAGAGCGGAGGCGTTTATGGGAAATCGGACAAGATGATCAATCTTTTCGCTATGATTTCTGTACATATTCAGATAACGTTTGGTTTGGTAATGTTGTTTTTTGGTGATAAAGTTATTTTCCACCAAGGTTGGATGAAAGATCCTGTAAGCCGCTTTTTTGTGATGGAACACCTTACAATGATGATTTTGGCGATGATTCTAGTTACTATTGGTAGAAAGAAAGCCGAGAAAAAAGAAACTCCAGCTGCAAAACACAGTGCAATTTTGATTTGGTATTCGATTACGTTAATCGTTATTTTAGCTGCTATTCCATGGCCAGGTTTGAGAGAATTTATCAAGTCGGGATGGATGTAAAAATCGGAATGCTGTGCGCTTTGATTTTGGTGCTATTCGCTTGTGGTGAAGATCCGAAATCGAAAACGGTTAAGTGGGATGAGACAGAAACGCAACAAGCGGTTGATCCCATGTCAACTTACATGATAAATTGTTCTTCTTGTCATGGTGAAGATGGTAAATTAGGAGCTTCTCAAGCGGCCGATTTATCGAAAAGTACCATTAGTGACAAGGAGATTTTAGAAATGATCAACAAAGGGAATGACAAAGGTATGATGCCTTACGAGGACATGATTTCTCTAGAAGAAAGAAAAGCCTTAGTTCCTTTTGTGAAGAAATTACGGAAGTAAAATTATGACGCAAGGCCACGTGCTTGTAGATGCTGTTGAAGAACAGTGCATATTAGTCGGGATTATCACTGGTGGAACAACCGATGAACAATCTCAGGAATATTTAGACGAATTGGAATTTTTGGCTGAAACGGCAGGCGCAATGTCTGTGAAACGTTTTGTGCAGCGATTACCAATGGCAAATCCCAGAACCTTTGTTGGAACAGGTAAACTGGAAGAAATCAGAGTTTATATCAAGGAGAACCAGATTGAAATGGTCGTTTTTGACGACGATTTAACGCCTGGTCAACTCAGAAATATTGAGAAAGAACTGGAATGTAAAGTTCTGGATAGAACCATTTTGATTTTGGACATTTTTGCGAGTAGAGCAAGAACTTCGCACGCAAGAACGCAGGTGGAACTGGCGCAAATGCAATACATGCTTCCGCGTTTGAAACGTTTGTGGACTCACCTTGAACGACAAAAAGGAGGTATCGGGCTTCGTGGTCCGGGGGAATCTCAGATCGAGACTGACCGTCGAATTATCCAACAACGAATTGCTTTGTTGAAAGAGAAGTTGAAAGACATCGACAAACAAATGGCAGTTCAACGCAGTAATCGCGGACAATTGGTACGTGTTGCTTTGGTTGGATATACCAATGTTGGAAAGAGTACGATCATGAACTTATTGGCGAAATCTGAAGTTTTTGCAGAGAATAAACTCTTTGCAACTTTGGATACAACGGTACGAAAAGTGGTTGTAGAAAATCTTCCATTCCTGCTTACAGATACAGTTGGATTCATTCGTAAGTTGCCGCACCAATTGGTAGAATCGTTCAAATCGACTTTGGATGAGGTAAGAGAAGCGGATTTGTTGATTCACGTTGTTGACCTTTCACATCCCAATTTCGAAGATCACATTAACGTGGTGAACGAAACTTTAGCAGAATTGGACAAAACAGTAAAACCGACATTGTTGGTGTTCAATAAAATTGATGCTTACAGAACCGATTCTGTAGAGGATGGAGAAGAAGAACTTCCATCACTTGAAGATCTGAAGAAAACATGGATGAGTAAAATGGACGCAACAAAATGTGTTTTCATTTCTGCTCAGGACAAAACCAATGTTGATGAGTTGCGTGATGTAATGTACGAAGAGATCAAGCGCATTTTTGCGATTCGATATCCTTACAATAACTTTCTGTACTAAAGTGAATATAAATCAGAGAATAGAAATTTAAAAATCTATTCTCTATTCACTATTTTCTGATCTCATTATATAAAGGTTATCGAGCGAAGTCGAGATATCGTTTTTTTTAATCTATTGATTTACATCTGATTCATGTTTATATTTACTCGTAAATACTTACTTATGAAATCAAGTCTACTTCTTTCGTTTTTGTTTTTCGGATCTGTTTCATTTGCTCAAATGGAAGTGGGCAGTGTTTGGAAACTGACAGGCAATGCTGCAACCTTTTTCGAATCGAATAATATTGATTCTACCAAGATTCATTTCCTAGCTTCTGATGTGTTTTTAATTACTTACGAGAATAACGGAACTCCTTATACGGAAACGAGCACCTGGTCGGATCTGGCTGCGGATGAGTTTTCTATTACCTACGATCCAACGGGTATTGCGTTTGGAAGCAATTGTCCTACGGCATCAACTATTGTTCAATACAACATTTCCTCAAATGTGCTTACAATGGTGAATGTAACTGGAAATTGTTCGCTTGCCAGTGCGGCGCTGATTAACAGCAACTGGAACAAAGTTGGAGGAACAGCAAACGTTATTGAAAATACCCAGGATGGAATTTCTGTTTTTCCTAATCCGGCAAACGAGTCAATTATTCTGAATTCTACGTTGGCGATTGATTTAAAGGAAGTGAAGATCTATAACCTCCTTGGGCAAGAACAGAACTTTTTGTCGACATTAATTCAGGCAAACCAATTGGAAATAAATGTTGCTGATTTTCCGAAAGGCTGGTACTTCATTGAGTTGAATTCAACGTACAAACAACGTTTCGAAATAAAATAAGAATGAGTTATTCAGAACGTAAATATTCACGGAACTTAATTCTGATCAGTCTCTTTTTCCTGGGAATATTTCTTTCTGCAGCCAATTCTTTTGCTCAAACTGACTACATTGATAGTCTTCGAAGTGTGCTGAAAAAGCCAGTGAAGACCGATACCATGCGCGCTTTTCAGTACAACGAATTGGCATGGAGTCTTATTGATTTTAACACTGCTGAAGCTTCGAAATTTGAAAAGAAAGCACATCAACTTTCAAAAAAGATCGGTTACGTTAATGGCGAAGCAGAAGCAATGAATACGGAAGGAATTATTCTTCGCATTGAAAACAAGCCGAAAGAAGCAATTAAGGTTTACAGCCAATTGATCGCTATTCGTAAAAAACAGAAGCAGTATTCACGTTTAATTGGTGCTTATTCCAATCTTGGGTCGGTTTACTACGAATCGGGAAACAACGCCTACGCGATTAAATATTATGAAAAAGCACTTCAGTTGGCGTTGGATTATGAGGAGAAGGATAATCAGCTGATTCTGTTAGTTAATCTTGGAATTGCTTACGAAGGTGCCGGTTTGTATAAGCAGGCAATGGAAACCTTCGAAAAAGGCGTTGTGTTGAATAGGAAGTTAAATGACAAGTACCAGGAAATTCAAATTTATTTGAACATTGCTACCATTTACGATGCCCGGAAATTGTTTACTAAAGCAATTGAATCAAACGAGTATGCTTTGAGCTTATTGAAAAAAATGCCCAATGTTCGTCTTGAAGGAATTGTGCTCTATAATCTTGCGGGTGAATATAGAAGTAGGGGAGATTACACTAAAGCGAAGAATACGATTCAACGTTTATCCGTCATTGAAACTCAACTGAATGAACAGGAGTTTTCCTGTAGTTTTCATGAATTGAAGGCAAATTATTTAAGTGAAATAAAAAGCTTTTCTGAAGCTCTGAAGGAAATAAATTTAGCATTTGAACTTTCTGATAGCGTTACAGATCAAGCCATGCATTCCGATATCCTAATGTCAAAGGCAGATATTCTTCGAAAATTAGGAAAATGGAAGGAGGCACATGATTTTGCAGAGCAGGCTTTAGATTATGCGGTTAAGAACAATCTTGGCAGCGAACAGCTTATTAAAGTGTATGAAACACTTTATGATGTTTATAAAGCATCCGGTGATCTTCAGGTTGCCTTGGAATACCTTGAGAAGTGCAGAGTCTTGCAAGAGAAAAGTACGTTTGATACAGTGAATGACCAAATTGCAACCCTGAATTCGTTGAACGAATTGGATAAGAAGGAAAAAGATTTGGAGATTGCTAAACAGAAAAACGAGAAAATTCAACTGGATAATGAACGAAAAGGAACCTTAATTGCTGGTGGTGGAGTCACTGGTTTGCTGGTTTTGGTTCTTCTTGTTTTCAGTTACAGGGCTTATCGAACAAAGCGCAAAGCGAATAATTTACTGCATAGTCAAAATCACGAAATTTCCATGCAGAAAGAAGTGATCGAAGAGAAACAGAAGGAGATTGTAGACTCGATCCATTATGCAAAGCG
>CAMLET010000324.1 GCA_946479125.1 uncultured Flavobacteriales bacterium | reverse complement strand
CTTTCAGTGTCCATTTGTCATCTGCATATTGAAAATCTGCCTTTGATTCGGGAAGATTCGCTATGAAGTTTGCTGTTTCATCCAGGTCCTTTTCCAAAGCGCTCATTAAATCATCCTGACCTATTGTGCGGTCAAAATAATACTTGGCGTATGCCGGTGCAAATTCCGGGTTTGGTCTTCCGATGAATGTATTCTGTTCGCTCATGATTACAATGATTTATCCAACAAGTATATGAAAGCGGCCATACTGGCACAGCCCAATTCCAATTCGCGTTTGTTGACGCTTTCAAACACATCGCTTGCTGCGTGGTGAAAATCGAAATAACGCTGTGAATCCGGTACGAAACCAAATAGGGGAATTCCTTCGTAGGATTTTTTCAAGGGACTGATATCGACTCCGCCGTAACCCGCTTCAAAATGAGTGAGTCCGTAAGGTTTCAACAATGGAGCAAAGCTTCTGATCAATTCAACGTACGATTCTTTTCCGTCGCATTCAAATCCATCCGGACTAAATCCGCCGCGATCACTTTCAACGGCTGCAATGTGTTTTTGGTTTTCCTTTTTAGCCCATTCGGCATAGTTGATTCCGCCTTTATTTCCATTTTCTTCGTTCATAAAGAAAACCACGCGAATGGTATGTTTTGGTTTGATCCCTGAAGCTTTCAGAATCCGCAAGGCTTCCAGGCAATGGATAATTCCTGCACCGTCATCGTGTGCTCCTTCTCCGGCATCCCAGGAATCCAAATGTCCTCCAATGGTGATGATCTCGTTTGGTTTCTCGCTTCCGGTTAATTCTCCCATCACATTGAAAGAAGGTTCATCCGGGAAATCGCGGCAATCCATTTCCATGATCAGGCTTACTGTTCCTTTGGCAAGTGCTTTTGAAAGTTCGTTGGAAGAAATCGTTGAAAGCGCTCCTGCCGGAATTTTGGCAACTCCGTCTTCGTAATACATGGAACCGGTATGCGGGAAATGATCTTCGGGCAAAGCCAGTGAACGGATCACAACACCAACAGCACCCAGTTTGGAACTTTCCACAGCACCATGTCCGCGAATACTGTAACAACCGCCATAAGCTTTGAAGGTCACGATGTCTGCCGGGTTCATGGCCTGGTTCAGGAATACGATTTTCCCCTGTACGCTTGCTTTTGAAGATTTTTTCAGGTCTTCCAGTGATTTGAATTCGATCACTTCTGCTTTCAGCGTCCCGTTTGTCCCGATGGAACCACCCAGTGCCAATATATCGACCGGAATGACTTCTCCGTTGCCACTTTGCATCCACGCCACTTCTTTGTTCCCTCTTTCCCAGTGCGGAACCATGATCGGCTGCAGGTAGATTTTATCGAAACCGTAAGCTTCCATTTTGCGTTTTCCCCATTCCACGGCCATTTGAGCCTGCGCAGAGCCGGAAAGCCGCGCACCGATTCCTTTACACAAGGACCGCAAATCTTCGTGGGATTTACCTCTTACCAGCGCTTCGTCGAAGAGCTGCCTAATGATGGTAGAGTCGGCCCCGGAGCCTTTTTGAGCAAAGGAAAAGCCCGATACCAGGAAAAGCAGCACAAAGGAATATATTTTCATAGTTGCAAATAATCTGAGTTATTGTAATGCTGCGAAAATAAGAAACGAAATGGCAAAATGCGCAAATTATAGAGATCTTCCTTTTTTGGATGGAGAGAAAGCACGTTGTAGCGGATTTTAATATATTTGATTGAAAAGTAAAGCGAGACAAAGTTGCGTCTATATAACATTTTTAGTACAGTGTGGGCAATGATGTAGTGCAGATAAGTAAAAGTTAGCGGTAATTTTAGAACGACATCGTGCAAACGACAAATAAATTCAAAATGGACATAGACCACATTTTCATATTTACAAACGACAATGGTAAAATTGCTGACGAACTTGTGCAATTTGGTTTGACAGAAGGTAGTAGTAGAGTTCACGTTGGACAAGGTACGATTAATAGAAAATTCTATTTTGACAACTTCTTTTTAGAAATACTTTGGGTTCACAATGAAGAAGAATTGAAAAGTGATATAACAAAACCGACAGGACTGTGGCAAAGAGCAGACTTTAATTCAACTAATTCGCCATTTGGACTATGTATCGTAAACACAGACGAAACCGAAAGTCTTTTTGAAAACGCTTATAAATATCAACCTACATATTTTCCAGCTGGAATGAACATAGACATTTTAAAAAACGAACAAAACCTCAATTTGCCTTGGACTTTCAGACTTCCATTTAAAGGACAAAAGAAAAACGAAACCGAACCTACAGTGCATAAATGTGGACTTTTAAACTTGACAAGTGTAGAATTTGGAATTTCTAATTTTGACGAAACAGACGACTTTGTTCAACAACTTTTTGGACAGGAAAAAATTAAATTAACTCGCTCTTCAACAAACTATTTAACACTATCATTTGACAACAATAAAAATGGGCTGACAAAAGAGTTTGAAAAACTAAACCTAAAAATCAAGTATTGATAAAGAAAACTACCGCTAACATCGGTTTGGCAATATGGTCATTATAAGACGACAATCGGCTATTAAAAAAGACGTACAAAGAACAAAACGAAAATGTAAATCATGACAAAAAGTAAATTAATGGAAATGCATAATGTTGGTATCGTTGTAGAATCCCTCGATAACGCAGTTGCTTTTTTTACCGAAATTGGGCTAACACTTGAAGGACGAATGATGGTTGAAGGCGAATGGGCAGGGCGTGTTACGGGACTTGGTAATCAGTCTGTTGAGATTGCAATGATGGTTACTCCCGATGGACATTCCCGACTTGAACTATCACAATTTTTTGCACCCAAAACAATTGCGGACCACAGAAATAACCCAGTAAATTCACTTGGCTATTTACGTGTAATGTTTAGGGTTGATAATCTTGACGAGCTGTTAATCAGACTTGAGAAATTTGGTGTTAAAGTAGTAGAAGAAGTTGTTCAGTTTGGAGAAACGTATCGACTTTGTTATATACGTGGGGTGGAAGGACTACTTATTGGGTTAGCTGAACAACTCGGCAATGAAACAGCAACGGACATTTTGGAAAACAAATCGTAAATAATAAAAACCGTTAACAGTGGTTTGCGAAAAGGTGGGTTCAGTGCTAATTTGAATATTTGGAATTTTAATAAACATTGATACTTAAAACAAACATCCATACTCCGAAACCCTTACAATCAATTTTAATCAACAAACTTTGAATAAAGACGAACTACAAAAAATCATTGACCAACTTGAATCAACCAATTCGAAGGAGGATGCATATTTTGGAATATTTGACCTTGATTATGAAAATGAGACCTATAAAGTTAGCTACCATTTATGAAAACAACATTTAAAGAGATTGCCCATAAAAGTCCGGAATGGACAAATGCAGTGAGACTTAGAGAAAAAATTCTGAGAGAACCTCTTGGGAGTAAATTTACCGAGAAAGAACTCGAAGAAGAGAAAAACCATATTCAAATTGCAGGTTTCCTGGAAAACGAATTAGTTGCAACTGCTGTACTTGTTCCTGAAGGTGATAAAATGAAAATGCAGCGGGTAGCTGTGACGGAAAACCTTAGAAGTTTGAATATAGGCTCTGAAATGATGATTTTTTGTGAAAAAATTGCCTCAGACAAGAACTTTAAAGTCATGTATTGCCACGCTCGTGATTCAGCAGTAAATTTCTATTCCAAAAATCAGTACGAAAAGGAAGGTGATTATTTTGATGAAGACGGGATTCCACATTTGAAAATGATAAAAAAACTGTAGCTAACAGCTTATATAATTCATGGCGGTTGAAATCATAAATTTAAGCTTTGTACTTTTAGGTAAACTTGTTGCATGCCAACAAAAAAGTAATTGGAGATTAGCTTCTTAGCCAAGCACCGAAACGTTAGCGGTCATTTTAAAACGACACCATAGACAATCCTAAAATCACAAGAATATTAAATCAATTGTAGAATGTATTCAAACGATAAAGTTATACTTGAGCATCTAACAGAAAATGATGCTGACTTCTTTTATAAAATCTATTCACATCCACAGTTGATAGTAAATTTTGACGAAAATCCTTTTTTGCCAAATGAAACACGAGCGGAATTTACCAAGAGAATAATTTCACTTTGCGAATTTATCTTTACGATAAGACCAATAGAACATCCAGACTTGATAGTTGGCGATTGTGCCTTACATCATTGGAATAAAGAAACCAATGAAATTGTAATTGGGGGTTCATTATTTCCTGAATATTGGGGAAAAGGTTTCATGGAGTCTGCATTTCAATTATTGACTGTAATTGCAAAACAAGAATTGGGCGTAAAAATATTACTTGGGCCAACTAAAACTAGAAATCACAAAGCAATAAGACTTGTTGAGAAAATGGGGTTTATAAAGTACCAAGTTGACGACAACGACACTATCATGCGAAAAGAACTATGACGACTTAAAACAACGATTCACTAACTTCGGTTTGTCAAAATATGGCGGCTGACGTGCTTCTATGAACCCATTGAAC
>CAMLET010000323.1 GCA_946479125.1 uncultured Flavobacteriales bacterium | reverse complement strand
TCATTCTGCCAATGTTCATGAAGCAATGGATTTGGGTTTTGATGGATTTGCTGTGCTTGGCTCAATTTGGGAAAGTGAAGAACCTGTGAAAGCATTTCAAAAGATTCATCAAGCAATGCAAAGCAAGTAGTGAAAACGATTATTACTTACGATCGGCCAATTGTCTTGAGCATAGCTGGTTTCGACCCAAGTGGCGGAGCGGGTTTGTTTGCTGATATTAAAACCTTTGAACAGCATCAGGTGCTTGGAATGGGAGTGATTTCTGCGAATACTATCCAAACAGAAACTGATTTTTTGAAAGTTTCATGGATTGGTTTTGAAGAAATGAAAAAGCAGCTTGTACCCATTTTCAATCAATACGACATTCGAGTGGTAAAGATTGGAATCGTGGAGAATCTTGAGGTCTTGTATAAGCTTTGTTTATACATCAAATCGGTTCAGGAAAACTGTAAGATTGTCTGGGATCCTGTTTTGGCTGCCTCGGCTGGAATGCTATTGAATTCGTCATTAACCACAAGTTCTTCACATGAGGTTCTGAAAATGATGTTTTTGATTACTCCGAATATCTCAGAAGTTCGCGTTCTCGGGAATAATATGGACGAAATTGAAGCTGCTTTTTCACTCAGCGAACATTGTTCAGTACTGCTAAAAGGCGGACACAGTGCAATACGAAAAGGTCTGGATCTGTTGATCGAAAAACGAATTCCGATAGAAATAGTTGGTTCTGATGCTAGTTTACACGCAAAACATGGCTCGGGCTGTATTTTGTCTTCTGCAATTGCTGCGAATCTTGCTTTGGGACATTCACTTGAAGACTCGTGTAAAAGAGCAAAATTATATATTGAAAACAGGTTGAAAAGTAACCAAAATTTATTGGCTTATCATGTTACATAAAATACAATACATCTCTCAGGGAGAAACAGTTGATGAGCAAAAAAAGAACATTTTGAATGCGCTTGAAGCGGGATGCAGAATGGTGCAGGTTCGTTTTAAAAATGGATCTAAAGATGAGGTTTTTGATGTAGCAAAACATACAAGAAATTGGTGTACACAAGCAAATGCAATCTTGATAATTAACGATTCGGTTGAACTGGCATTGAAAGTAGAAGCTGATGGAGTTCATCTGGGATTGGAAGATATGTCGATTCAGGAAGCTAGAGATTGGCTAGGCTACAACAAGATCATTGGCGGAACAGCGAATACTTTAGAAGATGTTTTGAAGCGCGTGAACGAGAAATGCGATTATGTTGGTTTGGGGCCGTTGCGCTATACATCAACAAAAGAAAAATTGAGTCCGCTTTTAGGTTTTGAAGGTTATCAGAGGATTTCAAAGGAACTGGAAATGCAAAACCTGAACATTCCGATTTACGCCATTGGTGGCATTGTTGGTGGTGATTTGGAGTTGCTGAAGAAAACCGGAGTATATGGAATCGCAGTTTCAGGATTGATTACCAACGCTACGAACAGACATAGTTTGATTCGTCAAATGGATGAAAAGTTGAATAATTAATGTTCTCGCAGAGGACGGAGAGGTTTCGCAGATTAACGCAGAGAAAAAAATGGATGGTGTTGAATTGACAGAGAATGATATTTCATATGCAATAAGAGGTGCCGCATTTAAGGTGCATAAAGCTCTAGGACCGGGATTGTTGGAATCTGTTTATGAAACGGCACTTACTTATGAGTTGAGAAGAGCTGGCTTTGATGTGAAGACTCAAGTAGCTGTTCCAATGTATTACGAAGAAATCCGAATGGAAGTAGGCTTTCGATTAGATTTGCTGATTAACGATTTAGTTGTTGTTGAGATTAAATCTGTTGAATGTCTTATGGATGTACATTATAAACAAGTTTTAACTTACCTCAAGTTGACAAATTTGAAACTTGGACTTTTAATAAACTTTAATTCATATCCGTTGAAAGATTCGATGGAACGAATAGTAAATAATTTATAAAACTCTGCGAGTCTCTGCGCTTTGCTCAGCGACTTCTGCGAGAAATACACAATACTATGCTGAAAATAGCAAACAAAGAATTCAAATCACGCTTGTTCTTAGGAACGGGTAAATTTGGTTCGTCGAAACAAATGGAAGAAGCTGTACTAGCTTCAGAATCTGAGTTGGTGACTGTGGCGCTTAAGCGTGTAGATCTGGAAACAGAAACAGACGATTTATTGGCGCATTTAAAGCATCCGCGAATCAACTTGCTTCCAAATACTTCAGGAGCTCGTGATGCCAAAGAAGCCATTTTTGCTGCACAACTGGCTCGTGAAGCGATGGAAACGAATTGGTTGAAACTGGAAATTCATCCTGATCCAAGGTATTTACTTCCTGATCCTATTGAAACGTTGAAAGCGACGGAAGAATTGGCAAAGCTTGGATTTATAGTTTTACCATACATCCATGCTGATCCTGTTTTGTGTAAACGATTGGAAGATGTAGGAACAGCTGCGGTAATGCCGTTGGGCGCTCCAATTGGAACGAATAAAGGATTGAAAACACTGGATTTCCTGGAAATTATCATTGAACAAAGCAAGGTTCCTGTGATTGTTGATGCTGGAATTGGTTCACCTTCTCATGCTGCACATGCAATGGAATTGGGGGCTGACGCGGTTTTGGTGAACACTGCAATTGCTGTGGCCGGAAATCCATCCGAAATGGCTTTGGCCTTTAAAATGGCTGTGGACTCCGGACGAATGGCATACGAAGCTGGTTTGGGAACAGTTTCTAAATCTGCTGTGGCTAGTAGTCCGTTGACGGGATTTTTGAATATGTAGATTTGGGAATCCGCCCCTCTTGAGGAGGGATTAAGGGAGGTGGTAAAACAAAAAACAATGGATTTTAAAACACTTTTTAAAAACACCAACTGGGACGATATAAAGTCTTCTATCTACGCTAAAACGGCCAGAGATGTAGAACGTGCGTTGTCGAAAGAAAAACGTGATCTGGAAGATTTCAAAGCTTTGATTTCTCCCGCTGCTGAACCCTTTTTAGAGCAAATGGCGCAAATCAGTCATCAGTTGACGCAGAAACGTTTTGGTAAAACTATTCAGCTCTATACGCCAATGTATTTGAGCAATGAATGCAACAACATCTGTACTTACTGTGGTTTTAGCTTCGATAATAAGATTCGACGCAAGACATTGACTGATGACGAGATCAAACAGGAAGTAGCATTTCTGAAAGAAAAAGGCTTCAACCATATTCTATTGGTTACCGGTGAAGCGAATCAAACCGTTCATATGTCGTATTTCAAGCATGCATTGGAGTTGATGCGTGAGGATTTTGCGAATATCTCAATGGAAGTTCAACCTTTGGATACAGATGAATACAAGGAGCTTCACGAAGCAGGCGTTTATTCGGTTCTGGTTTATCAGGAAACGTATCATCAGGACGTTTACAAAGCTTATCATCCAAAAGGAAAGAAGAGCAACTTTGAATATCGATTAGACACGCCGGATCGTTGTGGGGAAGCAGGAATCCACAAAATAGGTTTGGGAGTTTTGCTTGGACTGGAAGATTGGCGAACCGACTCGTTCTTTAACGCTATGCATCTCGACTATTTGCAACGAACTTACTGGCAATCAAAATATTCTATTTCATTTCCTAGAATGCGTCCTGCAGAAGGAATTATAGAGCCTAACGTTATAGTTGGCGATAAAGAATTAGTTCAATTATTGTGTGCCTACCGTTTGTTCAATGCTGATGTTGAACTTTCTGTTTCTACGCGCGAATCGGAGCATTTCAGAAATAATATTATTCCGCTTGGAGTAACAACGATGAGTGCGGGCTCGAAAACGAATCCTGGCGGTTACGTTGTGGAACCAGAATCGTTAGAACAATTTGAGATTTCAGATGAACGCTCGGTTGAAGAAATCGCTGCATTGATCCGTAAAAACGGTTACGAAGCCGTTTGGAAAGATTGGGACCGTAGCTTCACTTCCAAGAGGGAGAAGCAGAATGAGAAACGCACTGAAGTAATAAATTCTCAAAATGCTTAGCGAACTCGAATCGAAACGATATACCAAACAAACCATTCTGGAAGAAGTTGGTTTAATCGGTCAGGTAAAGTTGAAACAAGCACGAGTTGTTGTGATTGGTGCCGGAGGTCTGGGATGTCCCGTAATTCAATATCTCTCAGCTTGTGGTGTTGGAATTATTGGTATTGTGGATTTTGATACAATTGAACATTCCAACTTACACCGACAAGTGTTGTACGGACCTCAAGATGTTGGCAGGAAGAAAGCTGAAGTGGCAAAAGAACGCGCTCTAGCTCAAAATCCGGATGTCAATATCGAGATCTTTGATTGTGCCCTGAACGATGACAATGCCGAATTCATTCTTCAACAATTCGATTTGGTTATTGACGGCTGCGATAATTTTCTGACACGTTACATTGTGAACGATATCTGTGTGGAACTTGGTAAACCATTGGTTTATGGAAGTATTCTCGATTTTCAGGGACAATTTGCCGTTTTCAATCACGAAGGAAGTAAGAACCTCAGAGATATTTTCCCGGAAGCACCAAATGCAGAAGATGTTCCCAATTGTTCAGATAACGGTGTCTTGGGTGTTGTTCCGGGT
>CAMLET010000322.1 GCA_946479125.1 uncultured Flavobacteriales bacterium | reverse complement strand
GTTGGTGGCAGTCGACAAGTGAAATTGATGAATTCGGGATTTACACGATCGGATTTACAGATGGTGTTTACCAGCAAGCAGTAACCGTTTGTTTTGGCGATTCTTCTTCCGTTGGGAGTAATGTTTATGATTCAACCGGAGTTTATTTCGATCAGTTTACTGATGTAAATGGAGACGATAGTTTGGTTGTGACGGCTTTAACCGTTCTTCCAGAATTGGATTTAACGGTTCAAACGAATCAAACATATTTAGTTTCAAACGCGGAAAATGTAACTTATCAATGGTTGGATTGTGGTAATGGATTCTCTGAAATTTCAGGAGCAGAATCTCAATCTTTTTATCCAGCTCAAAACGGAACCTATGCTGTAATAATAGAGTCGAATGGTTGTTCAGACACAAGTGCTTGTTTTGCTATAACTCATCTTTCATTGGATGAATTTGATAATGATTTTTTGCTCTATCCCAATCCTGTAAATGCAGGAGAGCATGTGAAAGTTATTTCGAATGAGAAGATTCTATCTGCAAATTGGATAACAATTGATGGTGCAATCTTTCCAGCAGAATTCCTGGATGAAAAAACGATTCGTGTTCCAGCTTTTTCGGGACTTTACTTCCTGCAATTGAACTATGAAAATGGTATGTGGTCGAAACAAAGAATTGCAATAATCAATTGATCAAACCTTGAATCGGTAGTTTTGGTTAATGTTTCAAAAGCCCGTTTCTGAAAATTGAAACGGGCTTTTTATTCGCAGTCTACAAGCAATTACACAAATACTGTGTAAATTCGAACAATGATTTTTGCATTGTTTCTGCTATTTGCTTTTGCATTCCTCTGGTTTAAACCAACGCAGGGACTAAAATCAATTGACTTAACTGGTGTTTTTCTGTTCAAGATCTTACTTGGATGGTTGTTCATGTATGTTTATTCGAGGATTTATGGAGTTGGTGCAGAAACGGTTGACTGGGAAGAATTTATTCACGACAGCGTTGTTTTGCGAAATGTCGCCTTTGAAGATTTTGGAACTTATTTGAAATTTCTCTTTGGGTTCAGCACAGAAGCCGATGTTCAGCACTATTTGATGAATACCAATCACTGGGCTGCCGGAGATTTGGCTTTGATGAACGATTCTCGTAATGTGCTCCGGGTGAATAGCATTATTGCATTTTTGTTCAATGGAAATGTATACTACCACATTGGATTTATTTCGTTTTTCGTCGTTCTGTGTTTTCGGGAATTGTATCTCGCATTGTACGCCAAAGTTTGGTTGAACATGCGGTTATTTTGGTGGATTTTGCTCTTGTTTCCGAGTGTTGCTTTCTGGACAGCTTCCATGTTGAAGGAACCATTCATGATCATGGGGATTTGTTTACTTCTTTCGGCACTATTCGGTAGCCATAAAAAGTATTCTCTTTGGTGGCGATTGCTATTAGGTTTGTTCCTTCTTCTTGGTTTTAAACCTTACGTTTTCATTTGTATTATCATTCCGGTGATTGTGTATATCATTTGTTGCTGGTTGAAACTTCGTCAAGGCATTCTATATTCCATTTTCGTTGGTGTTGTTGCAATAATTTTCATTTCATCATCAGGAATTCGGAACAAAGTGGTACATCAATTAACCCGCATGCAATTTGATTTTATCAACGTGGGAAGGGGTGGTGTTCATGTGGTTCATGGAAATGATTTTTACTTTTTCTCTCCTGATCAGCTTTCGAATGTGGAAATGAAAAACGACAGTCTTTACCTTCTGAAACCGGTAACAGCCAAATTGGTGACAACCGGAATGAAACTGCCTTTCGATGATGTGCGTCTGCTACCAAAAGATGGTCCGTGGGTTGTTTATTTTAGAGGATTAAGCTGTGGAAGTTATTTCGAATTAACACCCATTAATGGTTCATTCGGTAATTTACTGAAAATGACACCTGAAGCAATTTCAAATGCTGCATTCCGACCTTTTCCGTTCGATAAAGGAAGTTGGTTGAAATGGTTGAATTTTCTTGAGACCATTTTCCTTTTCGGAGGTATACTATTCACGTTATTTTCCAAAAGGATAAGTAGAGATAAGAAACAGAGACAGATGATTTTGATGCTTCTGGTGTTTTCAATTTGTTTATTCTGGCTTATTGGATTGGTAACTCCGGTAATGGGTGCACTTGTAAGGTATAGAATGCCTGCCTATTTAGCCCTTTTACTAATTGCTTGCATCGGAACTAAAAGCGTTCAACGAAAATGAAAAAATACATAATGATTACCGGCGCAACAGCTGGTTTTGGAGAAGCAACTGCTGAAATTTTTGCTGAAAACGGCTGGAGTCTAATTCTTACCGGTCGACGTGAAGATCGTTTGTCGGCACTGAAAAATAGACTTCAGAATGACAGCAACGATATCGTTACACTTTGTTTTGATGTTCGTGATGAAGTTGCCGTAAATACTGCAATTAATGGTTTGTCTGATGAAGTGAAATCACAACTTTCTATTCTGGTAAATAATGCTGGTTTGGCGGTTGGTCGTGGACCAATTGACTCGGGTTTAACAGATGATTGGAACAGAATGATCGATACAAACATCAAAGGATTGCTTTATGTTACGCGTGCGGTGGCGCCTATTCTGAAAAAGAACGGTTCAGGGCACATTGTCAACTTAGGAAGCATTGCCGGGAAAGAAGTTTACGCAGGTGGTAACGTTTATTGCGGAACCAAACATGCGGTTGATGCGCTTTCACGTTCCATGCGAATTGACCTGGTGCATGACAATATTAAAGTGACAAATATTGCTCCTGGCGCAGCAGATACAGAGTTTTCAATGGTTCGTTTTAAAGGTGATGAAACGATTGCAAATGCAGTTTATGATGGTTTCGATCCGCTAGTGGCTGCTGATATCGCCGATGCCATTCATTATGTTTGTACACGTCCGGCGCACGTTACCATTAACGATTTGGTAATTATGCCAACTGCACAAGCTTCATCAACTGTGTTTCACAAAAAGTAATATCGAAATGAGATTATTCTATTTTCTTCCAGCCTTGGTTTTGCTTGCTTTTTCATCGTGTATGAAAGGTCAATCTGCAGATTTGGTTGTGCACAATGCAAAGATCCATTCGATGGATGAGCAAGATCATGTTTATGAAGCAATGGCTATTCGGGATGGAAAGATCATTGAACTGGGTCCGGAACGCGAGATCCTGAATAAGTATTCTTATGATGAAGCAATAGATGCTGAAGGAAAAGAGGTTTATCC
Source organism: uncultured Flavobacteriales bacterium (assembly GCA_946479125.1). Next base: position 1,346 of record CAMLET010000322.1, on the reverse strand, counting down.
AGGATTTACAGATGCGCATGGACATATTATGAGTTATGCGCAGTTGAAATTGTCTGCAGATTTGTTGGGTTCAAGCTCTTACGATGATTTAATTGTTCGAATAGAAAAATATGACCAAAAGAAGAATCCAAAAGCAGTGATTGGTCGTGGTTGGGATCAGGCAAGTTGGGGAACAAATGAACTTCCATCGAACGACAGAATAAACAAACTTTTCCCAAAGAAACCGGTGTTGTTGATTCGTGTTGACGGACATGCGGCATTGGTGAATCAAAAAGCATTGGATTTGGCTGGAATTACTCCGGACACAAAAGTTGTTGGTGGTGAGGTAGAAGTAAAGGATGGAAAGTGCACCGGAATTTTATTGGATAATGCTATTGAATTGGTGAGTAAGAAAATGCCCGCGTTTTCAAAATCAGAAACGAAAAAAGCGATCAAAGAAATTCAGGATGAGCTGTTTCAATATGGAATTACCGGAGTTCATGAGGCGGGTGTTTATCAAAAGGATTTACAGTTGCTGAAAAAAATGACCGAAACCGGTGATTTGAAGTTAGATATGTATGTAATGCTTTATCCAACAGACGATAACATTAGCTGGGCGAAACAAAATGGAGTTTACAAGAAGAAAAATCTAACCGTACGTTCATTTAAAGTTGTTGGTGATGGCGCACTTGGTTCGCGAGGAGCATTTTTAAAGAAAGAATATTCAGATGCACACGGACATTCAGGTTTTTTGACAACGACTCCAGAAAAAATGGAAAGTGTCGCAAAATTGTGTGTGAATTTGGGGTATCAGATGAACACACATGCCATTGGAGACAGCGCAAATCGTTTGGTGATTGATGTGATTTCAAAGTATACAAAAGGCAAAGTGGATCATCGTTGGAGAATTGAGCATGCACAGGTATTGGTTCCGGCTGATATTGAATTATTGACCAAATCAGGTGCAATTCCATCTATTCAACCCACGCATGCGGTAAGTGATCAACGCTGGGCAAAATTGCGTTTAGGACCAAATCGTTTGGCTGGAGCTTATGCGTATCAAAGTATTTTGATGAGCAGAGGGATTGTGGCCTTAGGAACAGATTTTCCTGTTGAATCACCAAATCCTTTTGCAACAATGAGAGCTGCTATCCTAAGAACAAATGCAGAAGGTGAGCCAATGGGCGGATTCCAACCTCAGGAAGCAATTTCACTGCACGACTGTTTGCTTGGAATGACCTTGTGGGCTGCAATTTCAGGTTTTCAGGAAGAGGAATTAGGAACGCTCGAAGTTGGAAAAAATGCAACCTTCTTTATTTCATCAGCTCCAATATCAGCGTCAAGCAATTTTGACGAAATGTATTCTT
>CAMLET010000321.1 GCA_946479125.1 uncultured Flavobacteriales bacterium | reverse complement strand
CGGAACTTATGCTTCTTTAACTCAAGCCGGACAATTTGTTCAGGTAATTGAAGAAAGACAAGGTTTGAAAGTAGGTTGTATTGAAGAAGTTGCTTACAGAAACGGTTTTATCAATGATGAGCAATTACGCATTTTGGCAGAACCTCTTTTAAAATCGGGTTACGGAACTTACCTATTGAACTTGCTTAATAAATAATGAATTCGCTAGAGCAGCTTTCGGCTTTTATTGAGGAACACTGTTCCAACTTTCAATTCAGGAAAGAACCATATAATCTTTACGATCCGCTTCGTTATTTCATGACCTTGGGCGGAAAACGCATGCGTCCGATCTTAACGATCATGGGAGCCGATTTGTTTGGAGTAAAGAAAGAAGAAAGTATTCATGCCGCACTTGCCATTGAATTCTTCCATAATTTTTCGCTTATCCACGATGATATTATGGACGTTGCTCCACTTCGAAGAGGGAAATCAACTGTTCATGAAAAGTGGAATACAAATGTGGCCATACTTTCGGGTGACGCCTTGTTTGTAGAAGCATTTCAAAATTTAGCGAAATATCCTGACGACAGATTGCCGTTGTTATTGAAGAAGTTCAACGAGACAGCACTTGAAGTTTGTGAAGGTCAGCAAATGGACATGGATTTCGAAACCATGGAAAGCGTTTCTGCTGAGCAATATCTCGAAATGATCCGATTGAAAACTTCTGTTTTATTAGGTTGTGCTTTCGAGTTTGGCGCTATACTTGGTCGACAAAACCCGGAAACATGTTCCCGATTATACAATTTTGGAGTTTCACTGGGAATTGCATTTCAAATTCAGGACGATATTCTGGATCTATATGCCGATCCTGAAAAATTTGGAAAACAAGTTGGAGGCGATATTCTTAGCAATAAGAAAACACTGCTTCTTATTCATGCTTTGGAAACGGGCGACGAACGTGTAACCAAACTATTAGAGATGGAAAGCAATACGTTCAAGATCTCATTCGCACAACAGCTGTTCAAAGAACTTGGTTGTGTAGAAAGTGTAAATGCTGTAAAAGAAAAGTTTCATCAAAGTGCTTTAAACGATTTAAATGCATTGGAGAAATCGGGGCTAAATACAAAATCACTTTTGGCACTTTCAGAATTCCTTTTGAAGCGAGAATATTAACCCGAGCACATGTAGTTGATTCATTAATTAACAGTTAGAAAATGGTTAACGCTTTACTCGAGTTAAAAAAACCCCTATATTTGGCCCAACTAAATTTATTACTATGATAATCGGAGCACTATTATTTATCATCATTTACCTTGGTATTATTGTTTTGATGATAGCCTCAATGTGGAAAGTTTTCACAAAAGCAGGACAGCCAGGATGGGCAGCTATTGTACCTATTTATAACATTATTGTGATGTTGGAAATTGCAAAGAAACCAACATGGTGGATTGCAATGTTCCTTATTCCAATTGCCAATATCGTATTCGGAATCATGATGTTGAATGCAATTTCTAAAAATTTCGGGAAAGACGAAGGCTTCACGGCTGGACTTGTATTCCTTGGATTCGTTTTCTGGCCAATTTTGGCTTTCGGAGACGCAAAATATGTTGACAGCGTTCAACCTGCAACAGTTGATCTACTAGACAATTAATCATTAACCAAAAATAAAAACCAAAATAAGCGAAATGAAAAATTTTAAAATGTTAGTAGCTGTAGCAATGTTAGGAACTGCAGCTTTGGGTATTTCTTCTTGTGGAAAATACGAGGAAGGACCAGGGATGTCTTTGTTAACTAAGAAAGCACGTTTGACTGGTGAATGGGATGCAAAAGAGTATGTTGATGGTGACGATGGAAGTGTTTACACAGACACGGATGCTGATTATGTTACATTCGATAAGGATGGGACTTACAAATACACTGACGGATCAACTTCACTTGTAGGTACCTGGGAATTTGCTTCGGATAAAGAGCGCATCAGAACAACATTTACTTCTGGTTCAACTTCTTTTTCTTCTGAACAAATCATTCTTCGTTTGACGAATAAAGAATTGTGGTTGAAAGATCCTGATTCAGGAGATATCTCGAAAGCAGAGAAAAAATAATCTGTCAAATAATTTTAAGAACCCTGATTTTCATTTGAAACGTCAGGGTTTTTTATTTTTCATTGGTTTCATTCGCTCGTACAACCAGGCTATTGGAACAAACAAGCAAAGATTATAGAACAGATCTTCAACTGGAATAGTCAGTAATCGCCAACCTACAATGTGATTCTCCGAATACCAAACTACGGGCTCGTCGGTTGCCATTCCGGTTAGCAGACCATTCACAATAACGAATGGAATCAGGCAAACCAAATACGAAATTCCAATAGAACCAATATGCTGCTTTCCTTTCAGGAATAGAAGCAACAAAATCAACATCCCAAGTCCACAGGCTGCGAGTGTATAATAATTCTTCGTTCCGTTCAGAAGTAGTACCAATCCAAAAATCATCAAAAGTCCAAAGAAGATTGTACTTAGCTGTTTGAAAGAATGCTTGGGAAAGTATGCTTTTATCACTTCATGAATGAAGAGACAGCAATAAGGAACAATGAAGAAGAACAGGATTTCTTCAATGGGAAGATTAGCAATTTTAAAACTGGACGAATAATCTGAATTGAAGCCCCAAACCTGTAAACCTGTAAACAATGAATCCCAAATCAAAAAAGGAACAGCAACAATGACTGTGGAAAGGAAAACGCGTTTCCAGTTTTTGTAAAACGCCACCTTCTTATCGAAACTCATTAAGAACGGTCCAAGAAAAGATCCAAGTAAGATATATGCGTAATACGACATTTACTTTCTCTTTTCTCTTGATTGACGCGCTTCTTTGAAATAATTCAACGGAACCCAAAGCATTCCGAAGCATTCACCATCTTCCTTGTTCAAATGTTTGTGGTGTACTTTATGTGCTTTCCGAATTGCTGCAAAATAAGGACTCTTTGTATTTCGGAACCATGAAAAACGCTGGTGGATAAAAACATCATGAACGAGAAAATAGCACAAACCGTAAAGAGCAATTCCACCACCAATCCAAACTGCTCCATATACCTGATACATCATCCCAAGCATAATGCACAACCATGACGGAACTGCAAAAACGAAAAAGAACGCGTCGTTGCGCTCAAAAAAATGTTGATGAGGCTGATGATGGTCTTTATGTAAAGACCACAGCAAACCATGCATAATGTACTTGTGTGTGCTCCATGCAACAGCTTCCATTCCGAAAAATGCCGCCAAAGCCAAAAAAGGATGCCACCAAACCATTAGAACAGATTCAAAACTCCGAAGAAAACCGTTAGAATTACAAAGATACCGACAGTCACCTGATTCTTAACTACTGATTTTCGGCGAATAATCCAATAATTCACAAGAAGCGACAATCCAAACCAACAAACGTAATTGTATAAAGGAATTTCACCGTTAGTCCAATGCCAGAAGCCCATGTTGTTTGCCACTTGTTCAATGAGGAAATCCAATCCGGTCATTAAAGCAGAAGCCAGAATTGCCCGAACGAGGTTGTTTTTTGAAACATCCCAAACCACTGCACAACTGCAAAAGCAAAGCAAGACCCAGTTGACTGCCATGATCAATGGAACACCTTCGAGTTTGGGACCAAGTCCTGAACCGTACGAATAGTCTCCGAATAAATAATGCGTATGAATGCCAATGTATTCCACCACCAAACCAAAGAAACCAACGAGAAGGATATCAAAAGCCCTGGAAAGAGAGATTTTATTGAGTCCGAATAGAAAACAAATGAATGTCAGTAAAAGGTTGTAAACCGTAAGTGGAAGTATGTACTCTCTTAAAGCAGTCACCAACCCGATTATTCCAACCAGATAAATAACAATCAATAAACGAATCAAAGGATTAACGCTGCTTAACTTCATTTGAATTTTATTCCCACCAAAGTTACATCATCTATTTGTTCCTGATCTCCACGCCAATCTTCAAAAATGGTTTTTAGACCTGTTTGCTGATCGTTCATGCTTTCCATGTATAATTTTGAAAGCACTTCTATCAATTTACTTGACTTGAATTTTTTGCCGCGTTCGCCCCCAAACTGATCGCCATATCCATCCGAATAGGCATAAATAACATCACCCTCTTGGAGTTCTATTTCATTCTCGGTGAACGATTGCTTTTTCTCTCCTTGACCAATGGGCATTTTATCTGCCGGAAAAACCGTTGCTTCACCATTTCGAATCAAGACAGGAGAATTATATGCAGCGCTATAAGTTAGTTTGCCCGAGCTCCTATTGAAACAGAACAAAACCCCGTCCATTCCATCTTGTGCGCCTTCCTGAGAAATATTGGAAATGAGTCGCTCACGAACGTGATTCAGCACTTCAGCAGTGGAAACAATCTTTTTCTCGTTGATTGCTTCGCTCAAAAAAGTAATATTCAGCAAACTCATAAAGGCTCCCGGAACACCATGTCCGGTGCTGTCACAAACTGCCAAATAGGACAAATCACCTTGTTCGGCACACCAATAAAAATCGCCGGAAACAATGTCTTTTGGCTGAAAATAAATGAACGAATCTTTCACATTGGCTGCTATTGCCT
>CAMLET010000320.1 GCA_946479125.1 uncultured Flavobacteriales bacterium | reverse complement strand
TTGAAAACGAGATCAATTGGGCAAATCAGCGTTCATACGACAACTACATGCTTGACAAAGAAGATGCAGGAGCAAAACTGTTTGAAAGCAATAACATGGCTTACAACTTCGAAAACGTCATGCAAAATGGGTTATCGGCGAATCTTGGAAAGAAAGTAACTACTGTGAATACACAAGACATTTACATCAGCGAAATGACTGCGGAGTTTGTGGTTCCAAACAATTTCACTTGTCCATCCGATGCTAAACCTTATTTGGTTGAGATCAAGGAAATCTCAGTTCCTGCAACATTCTCACAAGTGAGTGTTCCAAAGTTAGATCAAAGTGCCTTCTTACTGGCGAATATTGTTGGATGGCAGGATCTGGAATTGGTACCAGGAACAACTTCGGTTTACTTTGGTGGAAACTACGTTGGTACAAGTTATATTGACACCAGAAACGTGAATGATACATTATCACTTTCATTTGGTAGAGATCCAAAAATTCAAGTGCTTAGAAAGCTAAAATCAGAAATGAGCACGAAGAAAGTTTCTGCCGGAACAAAACGCGACACTTATTACTATGATATTCAGGTTAGAAATAACAGAACTGTTCCTGTAACAGTAGATGTTTTTGATCAGGTTCCAATTTCAAGAAACAGTGAGATCACAGTTAGCGTTGAAACCCTTGGTGGCGGAAAACGTGATGATGTGACTGGAGAAGTAGCTTACAAAATCACACTTCAACCGGGAGAAACGAAGAATCTGGAAATTGGTTATACGATCAAGTATCCAAAAGATTACAATGTTAAAGTGAAGACTTACAGAACTGTTAAGGCAGCCAAGTTCTAATAGACAAAAGAGGAAAACGAAAAGAGGAAAGTAAGAATAATCTAACTTTCCTCTTTTTCTTTATAATAATCTTGTGCAGATGATTTAGCCTTTCAGAAAACATGGATAGCTTTCCTCTCTCCCTCTTTTTGCCTTTCCTCTAATTCTAATGTGAACCTCGTTCAACAAACGTACATTCCATAATCAAATGCTTGCGTTGTTCTGTGGATTCTTTCAAACGATCCATTAAACGGGCTACAGTTTCCTTTCCAATTTCCTTGATTGGTTGACGAAGTGCCGTAACAGGTGGTGAGAAGTACGAAAATGCTTCGCTATCGTCAAAAGAGATTACTTTGATTTGATTTGGAACCGAAAGATTCAATTCATTTAACGCTCCCAAAGTAGAAAGTGCCACCTTATTATTAAGTGATACAATTGAATCTACTCCCTTTGCAACCATTTGTTTAATTACATCTGCAGCACTTTGATTTTCATCACTCACTGCGGAAATTTCATATTGAATATTCTCAGCTCTACATGCAGTAATTACGCCTTCAATACGTAGACGGATAGTCATAACGTCCGAAAGAACCGGGTGAATAATTCCAATCTTCTTTGGCTTCTGTTTGAACAGTTTTACGAGTTTTTTCGCTTCTTCGGTGTTGTCAATTCCAACAAAATCGGCGAACTCATCACCAATTCGATCGACCCAAACAACCGGAATCGGAGTTTCATCTAAAACGGGTTTCAATTCAGGAATACCATTACAAGGTGCAATTATCAAGGCATCAACAGAACGAAGGATCAAATCTCTCATCAACTTGATCTCCATTCCCGGATCATCATTAGTACTTACAATAAACAAACTATATCCTTGATCGTACAATGATTCCTGAATAGATTTGCTCAATTCTGAGTAAAACGGATTCGAAATATCTGCCAGAACCAAACCAATGGTCTGCGTTTTTCCTTCACGTAATCCTTTGGCGAAAAAATTGGGCACATAATTCAATTCCTTCGCTTTTTCAAGAATTAACTTCTGTGTGTTTTGACTAATGTTAAACTGGGCTCCTTTTCCGTTAAGCACAAACGAAACCGTAGATTTCGAGATACTTAAACTTTCAGCAATATCTGCTAAGGACGTTCTTTTGGGTTTCATAGTAAGTATTAGTTGCGTTTATCAATTCCCCACCACATTTTATTGCGAATGGTATCTAAGAAGTTAGTGTGTTCCAATTTCACCACATTTATCATGTAGCTGGCTTTGTGAATAATTACTTCTTCACTCTGCTTTATATTTTTTGAATTGCCGTCCAGCGACAATAAGTAGTTTCGTTCTCTTCCTTCAACTTTTAATCGAACAGGCATTTTATCCGGTACAACAACTGGTCGAACATTCAAGTTATGTGGTGCAATTGGCGTAAGAATGTGCACCTGACATCCTGGAGTTACAATTGGTCCACCACAACTTAAACTATAAGCTGTAGAACCTGTTGGTGTTGACATAATCAGTCCATCAGCCCAATACGAATTCAAATACATGTCATCGATATAAGCGTGAACCGTGATCATGCTTGACGTTTCCTTTTTGTGCAAAGCAACCTCGTTCAATGCCACATTTTCTGAACCAAAAATACTTCGTTCAGTTTCCACTCTCAATAAACTTCTTAATTGGAAGTCATAACGTTTTTCGTAAACCAACTGCATGGCTTCATCAAAAGCGTCGAACCCAATATTTGCCAGGAAACCTAATCTGCCTGAGTTAATTCCGATAATTGGAACTCCTGAATCGCGGATATAAGAAACGGTTTTTATGAATGTTCCATCACCACCGATACTGAACGCAAGGTCTATTCCAGTTGCAAAATCGAGATGTGACGAAAAATGATCGACATTGGAATCAATTACTCCTTTGTTCACCAATTGATCTTTAAGTTGCTTTTCAAGAACAATTTGCCAACCGAAATGATTGAGCTTTGAGAACAAAAGTTTAAACAATCCGAGTGACTGTTTGTTTACTTTTTTACTGTAAACGGCTACTCTCATCCTACATGTTTAAGTAATTCATGAGCGCATCGTAGCGGTACTGCATGTCATCCATATCAGAAGAACGCTGGTAACTTGCTTTCACCAACATATCGTGACGCTCAAAAGAACGAATGATACGTGACAAATCGGTTTCAGATATTTTGAGTGTCACTTCAATTTTTGTAGTATCCGTTGAACTCATAATGTAGGTTGAAAGGATCTTTGCATTTTCACTTTCAACGATCTGAGCAATAATCGCCAATGAATAATCGTGCTTGTTCATTTCAAGAACCACAATTCCACCTACTTCTTTAATACTTGATGTATTGGCGATCAAGGTCATTAGCTGATGAACCGAAGTACATCCAACATATTTCTCATTCTCATCCAAAATAGGAAGAACCGAGATCTTATGTTCAGACATTCTTGAAAGCACTTCATAAACATGTGCATTTTCACCAACGTAAGGACGAGGCAAATGATCGAATAACTCATCAAGTGAATGATCCAGATCTTTTTTATCGAGAATATCGGATTCAGAAATTAGTCCAACGAAATTTCCATTTTTTAGAACAGGAAGGTGCGAAACCTTAAATTCTTCCATCCAACTTAACGCCTTTTCACCAGTATCTGTGTGCAATAATGGTGGAATTTCGTCTGTAATAACTTCTCTTGCAATCATGATATGCCAAAGTAACTATAATTCATTGAATGACCTGAGTTCATTGCGTTTTTTTTACTCTTAACTGATAATTACGCAACTTTTACCGTAAAGACACAAATGACGACTTTGTCGTCTTGCTCGCCTAACGGACTCGCTTTTAACAAGGCGTCCGTTAGGCGCCTTAAATTTGCGTCTTTGCTGGAATGTGAACATCGGCTAGCCGATGAGTTTTATTGATACTTCTTTCGTGATTTGGATAAATCATCTTCTTGTCTGTTCAATATCTTTAATTTTGTAGAAAACTCAGGAAGGATGACGAAGTTAAGTGTGAACATCAATAAGATTGCTACGATTAGAAATGCGCGTGGGGGAAACACGCCAAATGTAGTTCAGGTTGCCATTGATTGTGAGCGTTTTGGCGCTGATGGAATTACGGTTCATCCTCGTCCTGATGAACGTCATATTACAACACAAGATGTTTACGATCTGTCGAAAGTGGTGACAACGGAATTCAATATTGAGGGATATCCTGATGATCGTTACATGAAAATGATTGCTGAAGTTCTTCCTGCACAAGCAACGTTGGTTCCTGATCCGCCACATGTGCTTACAAGCAACGCTGGCTGGGATACGAAAACACACCAATCTTTACTTTCAGAATTGGTTCAGGAATTCAAAAAATTAGGCGTTCGATCTTCGATTTTTGTAGACACGAACCTGATGAACATTGAATATGCTGCAAAATGCGGTGTAGATAGAATTGAACTATACACCGGACCATTTGCGGAGGAGTATCCAACAAATCCTGACAAGGCTATTTTACCATACATTGAAGCAACAAAACTGGCAGTAGAATTGGGATTGGAGATCAATGCTGGTCACGATCTAAGCTTAGACAACCTGAAATTCTTCAAACAACAATTACCAAAATTGGACGAAGTTTCTATTGGTCATGCGCTGATTTCAGATGCACTTTATTTGGGATTGGAGAATACGGTGAGAATGTATAAACACCTGTTAGGATAAAAGGGCACTTCGACTCCGCTCAGTGACCTTTTCTGACTTTTTACGACTTTACTTTCATCGGTTATCGAGCGTAGTCGAG
>CAMLET010000319.1 GCA_946479125.1 uncultured Flavobacteriales bacterium | reverse complement strand
GATCCAAAACTTGTTGACAGAACAAAAGTTAACGGTTGTTCAACTTTCACATGTTAATGAAGTAATCCAATCGCTTGGTGAACCGGAAGAAATCTCTGATAACACCACTACGACTGAACAAACAAAATCTACTTCTGAAGAAGAACAAAGAGACACTCGTCGTCGATTGTTCAGAGATATGGATAACGCAACAATTGGAGGTGTTTGTGCCGGAGTTGCTGCTTATCTGAACCTTGATCTGGCAATCATTAGAATTCTCTTCGTAGTGACATTCTTCATGGGATTTGGATTTCCATTATACATTATTCTTTGGGTCGCGGTTCCGAATGCAAAAACGCCATCTGATCGCCTGCAGCTAAAAGGAAAAGCAGTAACAATTGATAGTATTAAAGACGAAATATCAAGAACTGCGACCGCAAAGAAAAAGGAGTTCATGCAATCTGCAGAAAAATGGAGAAACAACGATCATATCAGTGACCGTTTACGTCAAATCGTAAAGATAATTGGCGTGTTATGCGGAGTCGGATTCGTGTTCTTCTCTTCGCTATGGCTAATTGGTTTCATTCTTACAATTACCGGTGTTTTGGATGTGTTTCCAGTAACGATCGAGCACAAGTATGCTACACTTCACCAATACTTATCGCTTGTTTGCGCAAACGATCCTGACACCCTTTCTCTCTTCTGGAACAGCATCATTATTTCCGGATTCGCATTTCCAATTTTAGGAATTGTTCTTGGAGTAAGAATCCTGATCAACCGTAAGGTGAAAGCATTGAAGTACGCAATTATCATTCTTCCTTTTATTTGTGCAACGGGAATGATCATGATGATGATTGGTGGTTTCAGAATGAGTCGTGATTTTGTAAATGATCCGGAGGTAGAAATCGGACATCAAAACATCTCAATAGATTCACTTAATCTGGTTGAACTTCAAACGAACAAACAATACAGAAACGGAAGTTCCGGATTCCTAAACTTTGAACGAGTAGAAAACGGTAAAATCATTGAGAGTGGTATCAGTATCAAAACGATGGTTTCCAAAGACACTATGTTCCATGTTTACGAAGTATTGAGCGCTCATGGAATTGATGATGCAACAGCAATCAAAAGAGCGAATCGTATCAAACACGAGTGGAGAATTCAGGGAAATATCATTTACGTTTCTCCTTATTACCACTACCCTGTGCGCGATGGACTTAAAAATCAGGAAGTACAATTGGTTATAGAAGTTCCTATTGGCAAGAAGTTTGCAATCAATGGGACACCATTACTTGAGCTGAACAAAGAACGTAACGGCATTTATTACGGCAACAAAGACTATGAAATCTGGGATGAAGATTATGAATAGTCTGCAAATACATAAGTTAGGTTAAAGGCAAAGCAAAAAAAAGCGACACTCTAATTGGGTGTCGCTTTTTCATTTATTGTTTTCCTGATTTCACTGCTCCTTCCCTACCATTCTTGCTAAGATTCATTATATTTGTGCAACTAAAGATTAATCGAAAATGTCAGAAAGCCCTGTAACAGAAACTAAAGAAACTGTGGACTTTAAAGCCTTCAAGGAACAAGTATTGAACGATTACCGTTTGGCTTGCATATCTCGTGAAACATCTCTTCTTGGAAGAAAAGAAGTACTTACGGGTAAAGCCAAGTTTGGAATTTTCGGTGACGGAAAAGAACTTGCTCAAATTGCCCTTGCAAAACAATTCCAAAATGGAGACTTCCGTTCTGGTTATTACCGTGATCAAACCTTGATGATGGCTATTGACCAATTGAACGTAAAACAATATTTCGCAGGCTTATACGCTCACACTGATGAAGTTGTTGAGCCTCAAAGTGCTGGTCGACAAATGGGTGGACATTTCTCTACTCGTAATCTTGACGAGAACGGGAATTGGAAAAACTTAATGGAACAAAAGAATTCATCTGCAGATATTTCCCCAACTGCAGGTCAAATGCCGCGTTTATTAGGTTTGGCTCAAGCTTCAAAAATTTACAGAAATCACCCCACTCTTAAAGACCTTGAAGCATTCAAAAAATTCTCTAACGCTGGAAACGAAGTTGCTTTCGGAACAATTGGTGATGCTTCTACTTCAGAAGGTCCGTTCTGGGAAGTAATTAACGCTGCTGGAGTACTTCAGGTACCAATGGTAATGTCGGTTTGGGACGATGGATACGGAATTTCTGTTCCTCGTGAATTCCAAACTACAAAAGGAAGTATTTCTGAAGCTTTAAGCGGAATGCAGCGTGAAAAAGGTGGTTCTGGATATGAAATCTTCGTTACAAAAGGTTGGGATTATGCTCACCTTTGCGAAACATATGAAAAAGCTGTAGCAGTCGCTCGTAAAGAGCATGTTCCGGTTTTGGTTCACGTAAAAGAAGTAAATCAGCCGCAAGGTCATTCAACTTCAGGTTCTCATGAGCGTTATAAAGATGAAACTCGTTTGACTTGGGAAACTGAATTCGACTGTATCGGAAAGTTCAAAGAATGGATTACAGCTTTTTCTGCTGGTGGAAATTCTTTGGCAACTGTAGAAGAATTAGATGCTATCTCGGCTGAAGCAAAGAAATTTGTTAACGAACAAAAACGTGCAGCATGGGCAGAATTCTCAGCTGTTCTAAAACAAGATTTGGATTCTGCAGTTGAAGTTCTAGATGCTTTGGCAAAAGAAAGCGCTAACGGAACATTCATTCAAATTGAATTGGATGCGCTTAAAAAAGCATTCGAACCTGTAAGAAAAGATATTTTCATGGCTGTTCGTAAATCATTACGATTGGCACGTGGAGAAAACGGACCTGCAAAAGCAGCGGTTATTGCTTGGTTAAATAAAGAAACACAAGCGAACTACAATCGCTACAGTTCATACTTGTATTCAGAATCTGAAGACAATGCATTGAATGTAACGTCAGTACCTCCAACTTACGATAATGACGCTGGACAAGAAGATGGAAGAATTATTCTTCGTGAAAACTTCAGAAGCATTTTCGAAAAACACCCTGAAGCGTTGATCTTTGGAGAAGATGCTGGGAAAATTGGTGGTGTAAACCAAAGTTTGGAAGGATTGCAAGATCAATTTGGTCAATTACGAGTTTCTGACGTTGGAATTCGTGAATGTTCAATCATTGGACAAGGAATTGGAATGGCAATGCGCGGATTACGTCCAATTGCTGAAATTCAATACTTAGATTACTTGTTGTACGCTATCCAGATTATGTCTGATGACCTTGCAACAGTTCAATACAGAACAAAAGGTGGACAAAAAGCACCGTTGATTATTTCAACTCGTGGTCACCGTTTAGAAGGAATCTGGCACAGTGGTTCTCCAATGGGAATGATTATCAATTCCATTCGCGGAATTCACGTTTGTGTTCCAAGAAACATGACAAAAGCGGCAGGTTTCTACAATACTTTAATGTCTGCTGACGAACCAGCTTTGGTTATTGAACCGTTGAACGGTTACAGAACAAAAGAACCAATGCCCAACAATATTGGTGAATTCAACACTCCACTTGGAGTTCCTGAAATTGTGAAAGAAGGAAGTGATTTGACACTTGTTTCTTACGGTTCAACATTCAACTTGTGTGAAGTTGCTGCAAAACAATTGACAGAACTTGGAATTAATGTAGAATTGATCGATGTTCAAACGCTTCTTCCTTTCGACGTGAATCACATGATCGCTGAATCATTGAAGAAAACAAATCGTTTGTTAGTGGTTGACGAAGATGTAACTTCTGGTGCAACAGCCTTCATTCTTGACAAAGTTTTGGTTGAACAAAAAGGATACAACTTCCTGGATTCAGCTCCGGTTACGTTAAGTGCGAAAGATCACCGTCCAGCTTATGGTTCTGATGGAGATTATTTCTCAAAACCGAGTATTGAAGATATCGTAGAAACGGCTTACGGAATTATGAACGAAGCCGATCCTAAAAACTTCCCTTCTATTTATTAATGCATAAAATAATTCATCGCATATCAGTTTGTTGTCTCATCGCATTGATGAGCTTCAAACTGTTCGGTGGATTCGCTTATAATCTTTATTTCTGGTACAATCAGAAGCAGCTTGCCAAAGAGTATTGTATTAACCAGAACAAACCGAAACTGAAATGTAACGGTACTTGTTATTTAGCGAAACAGCTTGCTAAAGTAGAGAACGAATACCAGAAAAAACAACGTCAGCCCGCACCTTTTCAAGTCAAGAACGTCGAGTGGATCTTTGCTGATCTCGTTTCAGAAAAGTCATCGTTTCAATTGATACAAAGTCAAGATAAAAACACTGCTTTCCGTTATTTGGAAACTGTGTCGACACATTTCTCTAAAATCCCTACTCCACCTCCCAATTTCGTATAAAGACAGAATTATTCATTCGTTTATACAAAATTCATGAAACATATTTTAACCGTGTTTGTTGCTATGGCAATGAGCACTACATATGCTTGTGATGCGTGTGGATGCAGTGGAAGTTTAGGAAATATGGGATTAGGTTTACAAGTGCAGGGAAACAGAACTTCTTTTTCCTTTCTGCACTCGTACAAGCACTATGCAACAACATATCAGGGTTTGTATGGTCGACCAGACACATATTCTCAGGAATACTACCTTAAAGGTG
>CAMLET010000318.1 GCA_946479125.1 uncultured Flavobacteriales bacterium | reverse complement strand
ACTTATTCAGTTTAATTGGAGAAGGAAGCAAAACCTTCATCGAAATTGGTGCAAACGACGGAATCAACAGCAATTGCAGTAATCTTGCAGTTCATTTCGGATGGTCAGGATTGTTCTTTGAAGGTGATGAGAAACTGATTAAACGCGGACGAAAGTTCTACGCTAAAATTCCAACGCCTTATCACCCGAAACCAAAGTATGTTCAGGCAATCATTAAAGCGGAGAATATCAATCAACTTGTAGAACAAAATGGGTTAAAAGGCGATATCGAATTGCTCTCCATTGACATTGATGGAAATGATTATTGGGTTTGGAATGCATTAACAGTTGTTCGTCCAAAAGTGGTGGTGATTGAAACACATACCGAGTTTGGAACCAATAACATCGTAGTGCCTTACGATCCTGAATACATGTATCCCGGAAAGCATCCTGTTTATCACGGTGCGAGCGTTGTTGCAATGAATAAACTCGCACAGAAAAAAGGCTATCGTTTAGTTGGTGCCAATGATTTGGGAATCAATCAAATTTATATTCGTGAAGATTTACTAGTGAATGAAGTACCTACCGTAACACCGGAATCAACGCTTTGGCATCCAATTGCCCAAAAAGGGCATGAGAAGTTCCAAGAGATTAAGGATTGGGAATACCTGAAAGGGTAATGCTAAATCTCACGCAGATCACGCAGATTTTCGCAGATGAATAATTGTCAAACACATTCAAAGTTTGTTGGCAATTCTTAGAATGCTCTCACGAATGTTATCTGTGTTGAAATTCACCAATATTCCCAATCTAAGATCCAGAAGTTTAAGATAAGTACTAAGCTGCTTAAAATGAACAGCTGCAAGCTCCGAAACAGATTTAATTTCGATAATTACTTTTTTTTCTACTATTAAATCAAGTCTATATCCAATCTCGAGATTTATGTCTTTATAAATTAGTGGAATTCCAGTTTGTCGTTCAACAGATAAACCCATTTCAAGCAATTCATAATGAAGCGCAGCTTCGTAAGTACTTTCTAGCAAACCTGGTCCCAAAGTATTGTAAACTTCAAAAATGGCTCCTCTGATTTTGTAGGTGATTTCGTTTTCAGTCATATATCGAAGCTACAAACAACATAGAGATTTTACGCTATTGACTTTTTAGAATGATTTGTTTAACTTATTGTATGCGCGTAACTTATGGATGATTGGTTAAAGTTATCTGCGTAAATCTGCGTGAAAAATTGATCCTAATTGCCCAATCTATTCGCGAGAAATTTGAAGCAAGCTTAGTTCTTGTGAGTCAAATACAAATAAACTGGCAAGTGGTCTGAATATCCTCCATGATAATAATCACCGCTATAACTGGAATTCGGGATTTGGTCACCACTATCGAAGGTGTGTAATAAACGCTGGTCACGAAGAATAAACGCATTGTTTTTGTGGACTTCCAATCCATTTTTTCCCTGAAGTAATCCTTGCGAAACGATCAATTGATCAAAGACTTCCCATTTCTCATTATGTACGTGAGTTCCTTCGCCTTTTTTGTGTTCCTCTATCAGTAAATTAATCAAATCTCCCGGCTGTTGCTCGTGTTGACCTTTTGCTCTTAAGATGGAATGAATGCTTTTGTTGACCGGTGTATCGTTGAAATCACCCATCACAATAATATTCGCTTCCGAATCTGAGTGTAGAATTTCGTCAATTTCTCTTCTTAGAATTTCAGCAGTTCCCAATCGTCGACTTTCAGATTCTATCGTTCCCTCTCTGCGTGATGGCCAGTGATTCACGAAGAAATGAACGCGGCTTCCGCTGGATAATCGGGCTTGAATATGAAGGATGTCACGTGTTCTGAAATAAGGTTCGTCATCCAGATTAACGACAATTTTTGTTTCCAATTCTATGGTCAACAAACTCGGATTGTACAGGAAAGCGCAGTCTATTCCACGTTTGTCATCCGAATCGAAATGTACTATACGAAGATTGGAGTTCTTCAAAACTTCCGTGTTCACCAAGGCCTCAAGAACTTCTCTGTTTTCAATTTCTGCCAAACCAATTGCAAGTGGTGTTTTTGTTTCAAAAAAAGTGAGTACCTGACCAAGATTTTTAAGCTTTTCCTGATAACGCTCCTCGTCCCATAGCTTTTCTCCTTCAGGTGTAAATTCTTCATCGCCCCGAACATGCGGATCGTCAAATGTATCAAACAGATTTTCAACGTTGTAAAATAGGATCGGATGAATTGAAATGTCGGACATAGCTGAGAATTATGGTAGAAATTTAGGGAAAATTGCCTTCTTGTAAAAATCAATTTCTCTGATTTCCTGTACCTTTGATCTATGGGAGAAAAAGCGGTTGTTCTTTGGTCGGGTGGAAAAGATTGTAATCTTTCGTTGCATATAGCGAAGCAGAAAGGATATGATGTTTTGGCACTTGTTACCTTTTACTCTTCGTCCACAGAGTTCAGAGCCCATGCAAAGGAGTTGATGGATCTTCAATCGAAATCGCTGGGAATTCCTCATATGCTATTGCAGGTAGAAGAACCTTTTGCTGAGAATTACGAAGTTCAGCTTACAAAATTGAAGAACCAGTTAGGAATTGAGGTGGTGATTTCTGGTGATATTTCTGAGGTTTATGGAAATTCAAATTGGATTTCGGATAGAGCCGCTGCTGTTAACCTGCAAACATTTCTCCCACTTTGGCATGCTGATAGAGTAGAAGTGATGAAGCAGTTACTCAATTCGAACTTTGAAGTTGTATTGTCAATGGTGAAAGAACCGTGGTTCGATACCAGCTTTCTTGGACGAAAAATCACACCTGAATTAATTGACGAGTTTCAACGTTTAGGGAAAGAAAATGGATTAGATCTTTGCGGTGAGCAGGGAGAATACCATACGATGGTATTAAACGGACCTGGTTATCGTTCACCAATTACGATTGAAAAATTCAGTACTGAGAAGCACAACGAAATGTTTCACTTTACAGATTTGCAGATTTCGTTGAATGCTAACTATGATGTGCCACAATTGGAGAAGCATAAAATCTGCGTCAGCTGTGGAATCCCTTTTTCATGTTATACAAGCGGTTGCTGGTGTGCGGATCTTCCGATGATTATGCCAATGGAGAATATTACGGATTGTTTATGTCCAAACTGTTTGAAAGCAGAAATCAATAGAAAATTGGAAGAGAATAATTTGAATACGATCTAATGATATTAGTAGTTTTAACTTCTACGAGATACCGTTTAATTTTCTGTGTGAAGTCCTTTACTTTGAAAAAATTGAGTTTAACAGAGTTGGGTGGGGGAACTCAGGGGCTTCCGAATGACTCAAAGCTGGTTATTATTCAATATTACTTTCATATTTTATCGATTCCCGTTTTTCCAATACGTAGAGGATATTCGTTTGAAATGCATGGAAGAAAATCTGGTATTCCAGTTAATTTACAACGAATAATCGATCAACCGTATCCTAGGGTAAGAGGCAAATGGTACTCCTGGACTCTTTTAATAGTAATAGGTTTAGTGTTTGTTGGAGCAATGATCTCTTCGTCAGTATATCGTTACGATGAGAACCAAGCAATGCTTGAAATACAGGAAATGATGAGACGATAAAAAGCGTAACTATCTACCTTACCAGATGCAAGAACCCTTGTTTCACAATTTCCTTGTTTTCTGATCCTTTTGGATAATAGATATAGAAATAAACACCTTCACTTAAACCTTCGCCATTAAACGTATTTTGATACGGTGCAGCATGAAATATCGGGTTGCCCCAACGATTAACAATGAACAATTCATTTTCTAGCTGCGAGAAAACATCATCAAAGTAGAAGAAATCATTTATTCCATCGCCGTTTGGTGTAACCACATTTGGAAGCGGTCCAGCACAATCAACCGTTTCTACAAACAAAGTGTCGAAGTAAACACAACCAGATTGCGTAGTAATCTGAAGTACAAAATCCTGATTTCCGGTAATTGGAAGTTCAGTTGTATTTCCCAAACCAAGCCATGTATATGAATTGGTGTCGTTAGGGAAGTAGTAAGTGTAAATATCGTTCAAACAGAAAATTGTGTCTGGCAATAAATTAAGATTTGGCGGTAGAATAGCATTTATGGTCAGGAAATCTGAATATTCGCAGCCCAAACTGTCCCAGGTATGAATGGTGTGTGTGCCCGAATTTTCTTCAGTTAGAATAAAGTCGACCTGATTATCATCCGTGAAATCTCCGAACGGTGTTTCCCAGAATATGCTGTCCGAATTGGTTGTAACTACAATGTTTCCGGGTGTATCCTTACAAAACGTAGCAAAGTTAATTTGTGTTGAGAATTGTCGGTCAGAGCCATGAACCACAATGGTTCCGATATTCGTTGGACAAGCATTTTGGTCGTAACCAACAACAGTTACATTGGGATAACTATTCTCGCCGGAGAATGTCACTTCAAAATCATCTTCATTCTGAAAAGGACTGGACCATTGAACCGAATCTAAATTGTTATTCAGTACAGATATTACTTCTGTTTCGTCGGCACAAAGTTTCAATGTGTCGTTTGACAATGAAAGCGCTGTTTGCGGATGAAGAGTGATAATTTCTACCACGGTTTGTGAGTAGCAAGAATTGGCAACCGTTACGGATAAGTTGTTATCACTTTCAATTGA
>CAMLET010000317.1 GCA_946479125.1 uncultured Flavobacteriales bacterium | reverse complement strand
CAAAGAACGGTCAACGAGTGAATCGTTTCCACCGGGATTTGATGCATACTGTTCGAAGGAAAGAATGGCATTACTGTATTGCTCTTCGTTCATTTGTGCCAACCCCAAATAATAAACATCTTCGGGGTAAGAACCTGTTGCAGCAGTCAATTTGAAATGCTCCAGGGCATGATTGTAATCTTCTGTTCGTTGATAACAAATTGCAATCTGGTGATTGATGTAATCAACAGCTGGCACTTTTCGGGTGGTATCTCCTATTTTACCGTTGTCCGACAATTGCTTATTGGAGATAACTGTTTCGTAAGGAAGTATCTGTGTGGTGAGTACGAGCGAATCGTTTATAGCCAACTGATAATAGATCAGCGCGTTGTGGTAATCCGTCTTACCGAAATAGGTGTCGGCTTTTTTGAAAAGACCCAAAACCGTTGGTTGTCCAGTTGCCATTTACCGAGCCACCACCAACGATACCGTTCAATGGGAAAGCAATGTTCGCACAAGTGGTATCATCTGCACCAGCATCCACAAAAGGATACGACGTAAATTCAGAGAAATAAGCATAGTTACTTCCATTTGCACTGCTTCCGCTTAAAACTCCCAATCCGAAGATATCACCGGAATTACTCACTTTGTTATATGAATTCAAGGGAACATCCGTCAGTGAAAAGTAAATGTGTGCGGCTTTGTATTGCCCTCCTGTTCCCGGCACAGGCGCAAAAGCAGCTGCGGGAATCAATGCACTGTTTCCATTTAGGGAAAACTGCCCTTCGAAACCGCTTCGTGTATACAGGATCAAACCCAATGAATCGCTATTGCTTCGCGTAAAAGCTGTGGAGTATGTCCCCGAACAAAGAACGTTGGGCACTTGCGCTCCGTTTACGTGACAACCATAACCTGATACATGCCAAACATAAACGGGCTGCGTCGACTTTATATATTGAACGCTATCAGTAAGTACATATTCGTAGGTTTCGCTGAAATTAATGAGCGTAGATGTGTTTCCAGCGGAACTTGAAAGTGTGAGCGAGGTCGCATTCTGAGTTGCGAGAATGTACACACGGTCTGTCGAGCTTCCACGACGGATGATGTAATCTGTTCCTATGTATTCTGCAGAAGTGATCTGGTCGCCCATTGGCGTGGTGCAACCTGCATTACTTGCTGCGCCTGTAAATACAGTAACCGCAACAGGTTGATTTGCAGAAACGATGGATCCAGCAAGCGAGCTAGCCGCTGTACTATTCATGTCGCGTGCACTATACGTTTGACCTGCATTAAGCACCACGCTAAACGTCACATTCGCGGCGTGTCCCGTAATGGCTGTTTTTGGCGTAATCAGCACAGTGGTATTATTTTCTGTCGCCACAATTTCAATGGATGAAAACGAGGCGGGAGCTGTTGTTCCGTTATTCCAGAATTTCTGGAAAGGCGTATAGAAGTTGTCGCCCAGTGCTTTCTGTCCTTTCAGCGAAAAGACTTCCCTATTCATTGGCGCTTTCAGTTCGTAAAAGGCGCTTATGAAAGCTGTTGAAGTAATTTTCAATCCATTCTGTGCAACCGTATTGGCTGCGGGACTTTCTATAGATGACAGAAAAATTGTAAGATGGATACTGTCGAGGCTGTTAGCTGGAATGAGTAATGTTATCGGAACGAAACCACCGTTTGCGGGCTGTGAAACCGTAACAGACGCAGGAGCATCATAGGTTAGAAATCTCAAGTAAACAGGAGCATCACCAACGGAAGTCGACACTTCAGGGGCCGCAAACCAGAAAAGTGTGTCTTTTTGTGCCATGACTCTTGAGGAGAATGCACTGATGATGATCAGGAATAGAAGTTGTAAAGGTATTTTCATTGAATCTGGTTGAAGCTTCTCAGCCCTTTAATGTATCATAGGATTGAAGCTGGGTGGCTTTGAGCAAGCTACCGTAACACTTAAGCGTGTTAATCAACAGTTTGATTTTTAAATAATTATACAAAGCTAGGTTGACTATAAGCGTGAGTCTTACACTAATTGTATGATTTGTTACACAACACCCAGTTATATTCGGAAGTGTGTTAATTAAGTGGATGGTTTGGAGTCAACCGTGAATTTTTTGGTGGAGGAACAGGGTGATCAAGAAAACACCTTCTTACATCACGTCGAAGGCATTTACAGCTAAGAAATGATCGCTGACAGTTTTGACTAACGCCATTGATAGTAAAAAAGGCTGCTCAATCCCGAAACGAGACGAACAGCCTTTGCTTTATTCCAGGTTTAACTCTGGACTTTACTCGCGGGATTATTGTTTAATCACTTCACTGGTTAATGTTATTCCATCGATGGAAACGCGAACAAAGTAAGTTCCCGCCTGAAGATGTTCAAGCGATAATGTGGTATTGATACTCTCTGGTTGAACAGTTGAAAGTACTTTTCCGTCAACAGAAACAATTTGAATTTCATCCATCTTTTCTTCCGAAGAAATGGTTACGAAATCTGAAGCTGGATTGGGATAAATTGAAACTGGACTGGACTTGTCTTCTTTTATTTCAGCATAATTACTCGCATGTACATCGTCAATCCATAAGGTTGTTCCAGGTGTTATCGTATGATTTGTAACTGTACCATAATCCTGTATCGCAGGCGTGGCGTAAAAAACGAATTTATCTGCAACTCCATCCATAAAATACAATAGATCCATGCTAACGAAAGTCCAATCCACAGTATTGGATACGAATAGCTCATTGATATATAAAAAGCTCTGGTTGTTGTCAATTATTCCGAATTGGATATAAGCTGTGTCCGTTTCCATTTGAGTGAATTTGTACGCAAATGAAACACGGGTAAAGTAAGTATCTTCTATAAACGGACCATCAACTGCCTGAACAATGTAACCTGGAACAGTGTCACTACCAAAGGATAACCAGGAATTTAAAAATGGATCAACGGTGACTTCAATTTTAACCGCTTGCGTTCCTTCATAGGGCGTTGTTGTTTCAGGAGCAGAATTGAATCCAAGCCAACCTGGCATCTCATAGGTATTCACATAATTGGAATTCGGAGTCATTGTTCCTTCAAAGTTTCCATTTACAAGAGGTATGGTTTGAGCCGAAATAGACGTCAACGAAAACAGCATTCCAACAGATAGAAAAAGTGATTTCATAATACAATTGTTATCTAAATTATTCAACTATTACTTCTTCAACCATTACTATTCCATGAATGGAAACACGAACAAAGTAGGTTCCAGCCTGAAGATGCTCAAGGGATAATGTGGTACTAATATTTTCCGGTTGAGCAGTTGAAAGTACTTTTCCATCTACTGAAACGATTTGAATTTCATCCATCTTTTCTTCCGATGAAATGGTTACGAAAGTTGAAGCAGGATTGGGATAAATTGAAAAACCAAACATGCTCTGTTCTTCTAACCCAACTCCACCAAGAGAACAAGAAATATTTCGATCTCTATTGACCTCTTCGATTGCACAATCACTATTCCCGCTTATTAAAAATCGGTACACTCCATTTGCTGGGGGGCTGAATGTAACAGGGGTTACACCACGTGTGTACAAGATAAGGTCATCTTCAGATGCAACGGTAATGTAATCTGAAGCAACAGAACTACTCAAAACGTACGTTTTATTCATTTCCATATTTACTAATGCGAACTCTCCCGCAAAAGCATCGGGAACAATAGTTTCAACAGCTCCGTTACAAGCCGTCATACTATACGTTTCTTGTGGCCACTGAAATTGAGAATGACAAAACGTGGGTCCACATTTCACAATTCGGCTTCTCGGTATTGAGCTTGCACCACAATTTACATCAGTGTGCAGATAAAAACGTACAACCTGGTCTGCTTCAACAACATATTCAAGAGGAGAAAAACCAGTTAGCAAGGCAGTTGTCCCATTTTCATTGCTGATCGTTATGTAATCATTAGTAACTGAGCTAGAGAAATGGTACGTATTGCCCGCCAATAAATTGACTTTTGAATATTCATTTGGAATACAGTCATAATCAATCACCTCTTCTGTTACACCATCACATATTGACGAGCTAAAAGTTGTAGCAGGATACTGTCCGTAAGCTGCATTCAAACAAGGTTCAGGTGCTGTACAACTAACAATTCGTTCCCTGTTTTCCTGTTCTTCATCACAATTTGAATTCACATGGGTAAAGAACAGAATAACACCTGTGAACGTAGCCTGGTAACTCACCGGAGAAGTTCCGTAAACAAGTACAACATCCTGAACATCCGGATCATAGATTGTCAAATAATCAGTACCAATACTGCTAGAGAACACATAAGTACTTCCCTGATCCACATGAACGGCTGAAAATTCGCCTGCATAACAATATTCGCTGATCAGCTCTGGTACTCCTGTAAAATTTGAATTGTAAAACGTGTTCTCTGGAAACAACCCATTACCTGCGTTTATACACTGCGAATACGAAAAGGATTGGCAGAGACAAAGGCAAATGAACAGTAGTGAAAAGTAATTTTTTGCTTTCATAACTTTTAGATTTATGAAACAAATGTCTGTTAGATGATCAACTTAAATCAAGGCTAATCGACAAACGACGGAATTAATCGACAAATGGAGTTATGAGTGGAGAGCGATGAGTTTCGAGTTTTCATAACTCATCACTCGTAACTCCTAACTATAATATTAGGGTGATTCT
>CAMLET010000316.1 GCA_946479125.1 uncultured Flavobacteriales bacterium | reverse complement strand
CAAATCCATTTTCGATGATTTTTTCTATAATCTCAATTTGTTCCTGAATATGTCCGGTTGCAGTTGGTTCAATGGATGGCGGAAGCATGTTATAAACACGTTGTAAATCCTGAAATTTCACGTTGTATTTGTAAACAATTTCCAGAGATTGCACCTGCTCTAAGCGTGCCGCACGACCAATGCTGTCAACAGCATCACCAAGTGAGTTAGTGATATGTCCGGCATCTGTAATATTACGCACGTATTTTACCTGGTATCCCAATTTGATCAGGAAACGGTAAATCATATCGAAGTTGATGAAGGTGCGCATGTTGCCCATATGTGGTTCGCTGTAAAGCGTTGGTCCACAAACGTACATTCCCACTTTTCCATCAATAATGGGTTTAAAAACTTCTTTTTTACCCGAAAGGCTATTGTAAATACTCAGTTTTTGAGCTGATTCCATGCTATTAATTAAAGAAGAGCGAAGATAGGGAGAATTTGGGACAAAGGGATTTTCAACATAAGTTCTGAATGTTTCTCATCTTTTTATATCTTTCAACAAAACCTGTAAATATGAAAGTATTGCTTTTTCTCTTATTTCTCCCGCTTGGAGCATTTGCTCAAAAAATGACGGCTGTGGAGTACAACGATAAAATTGTTGATTACCAAAACGATATTGGATATAAGATGCTGGCTATCGGCGAGTATGTTGGCTCTGAAGAAGAAACAACAAAGGAAGGAGCCGATCTTTTACGCGATTCTGCACTTAAAGCGGCAAAAAAGGCGGTGAGCGAATTGGAGAAAATGGGTGCTTACAATGGCGATGATGCTATGCGTAAAGCAGCTTTGAATTTGTTTCGCTTTTATGAGAACATCTTGACCAACGAGTATGCTCAAATGGTGGAGATCCTTTACAAAGAAGATTTTACGGATGCAGACTCTGAACAATTAGCCTTACTGGTACAAGTAGTTTCTGAGAAGGAAGCTCCTTTGGACCAGAAGTTTGAGGCAGCTCAGGTTGCTTTTGCTGAGAAAAATGGTGTTGAATTAGAGGAAAATCCGCTTCAGGAAAAAATTGACGAAGAATAAAAATCCTGACTTAACTGGTTAGTAGAGTCAGGATTATAGTAGTAATTTAGTTTGTGCGTGCAGTGCGCCAATAAACTCTATTATCTAACATCTGCACGGTTCCGCCGCAGCGGATTTTTTCTGGCGCTTCTTGAATTTCGATTACTTAGTCTAAAATGTTAAAACCGAATCAATTCACAATTAGTGAAGGGGTAACACTAATATTCTTTAATTCGTACATCTAAGTAAACGTAAAATTTACTTCATGGTTGTTTCTTAGAATATGATTCTTCATATTAGCTAAAATAAAGATGTTTTTTCTGAAATGGTTTGATTATGTTTGCCTCAACAGAAAAAAACTCGCTATGGAAAACAAAGTTGAGCTTGTCCTCGACGCCATTGATAAGCAGATAATTGACTTATTACGTGCTGATGGAAAGATGAACTATAAAGAAATTGCATCTATTATCGGACTTTCTGTTACACCAACTTATGAACGCATAAAGCGTATGGAACGTCAGGGTGTGATTATAGGTTACACTGCTTTGGTAGATCGAAAGAGTGTGGGAAAGGCATTGCAGATCTTTTGTCAGGTTTCACTTACCAATCACCATATCGATTCCGTTTTGGCTTTTGAAACGGGAGTTATCAAACTAAAGGAAGTAACGGCTTCTTACCACATTACCGGAACAACGGATTATCTGCTGCATATCGAGATAGAAGACATTGACCATTATCACCAGTTCCTTAGAACCAAGCTTACATTGATTCCAAATATTGGGCAGATCAATAGTAATTTCGTGATGCGGGAGCTGAAATAAGATATCGCCACGAAACGCACGAATGACAATAAATTGTCTGCTCGGTTAACACGCTCGCTGAATTTCAATGTGGAATAAATTTCTATTTGAATGCTATTGTTGTAAATGAACTTTTTGACTATCTTAATTAGAATGAAAGACCTTATACTTAAACAAGAAGCCTTCGAAATCATTGGTACATGTATGGAAGTGCACAAACATTTGGGGCATGGATTCTCAGAAATAGTTTATAAAGACGCACTAGAATATGAATTCCGAAAGTGTGGCATATCTTTTAAACGGGAACAGGAGTTTGTTGTCCAATATAAAGACATTATTCTTCCCCATAAATTCTACGCTGATTTTGTTGTGATGGACTCAATTATCTTAGAAATAAAATCCGTTAGTCAATTAACCAAGTCTCACTATGCTCAAGTGATTAATTACCTTGCTGTGTCTGATTTGCCTCTGGGATTGCTGGTTAACTTCAACTCTGATGATTTAATTTATAAACGTTTTGTTCTTTAAATGCGAGCGTGTTAACCGAGCAGTCGTGAAACGACATTCGTGCGTTTCGTCGCTTAATCCCCGTCGTTGTCCTGGTACGAAATAAGTACCGAGAATGCAGAGGTCATATCCGTTTTCAGATAAACCGTAAGCGCCTGAATTTTATTGAACAGATTCTGAAGTGCCTGAGGATTGTTATTCAATTCTGTTTCAAAGTCGTTATCAAAAGCCTCCATGTCTGTAATGATGGATGCAAATGAACCGTTGATCTGATCCACTAATTCTTGTTTTTCAAGAGCAATCAGGTAATCATCAAAACCAACTCCAGTTTCACCTGTTCCTTTATCTCCTTTAAATAAACGGTGTAGTGCCTTCATGTTTTCTATCATCAAAGGAAAAGCTTGCCTGGCATGTTTCGCTTCAATGTAATCTGGTTGAGGTGTTCCAATTTGATTTCCTATTGGAATTCCAATTTTCGTCCATTTTAACTCCTCATATGATTTACAAAACTGATTTACGTAAAGCGAGAATGCAGATGTTGTTTCGGTTCCCGTTGAGGTTTTAAACGTTGCAGTGTAACCCGAATTCCATTGAGAGATTACTGACGTGAGATGTGCTCTTAGATTAGTGATCAATGTGGTTCCGTATTCGGCGTAAGCATTGTTGCTGAAATACGACATGGCGTTTACACGATGAAGAAGGAAATCGAAAGCAGGAAGTCCCTGTGCCTTGAAATTACTTACTGCATCTAAATCAAAAGATCCCGAATTGATATTGTTAACGATCGTTGCTGAATCTGTTGGAAAGGTTCCCAAAGATGATTTCAGTACTTCGTTCATTGCCGGACCAAATTCAAACATCAGCGACTTTTCCCATTGCAAATAAGCATCAAACCATGTTTGCTTTGTTAGATCAAAGTTGCTTTGGTTCTGATTGGTGATAAAAGTTTGGTAAGCAGTTTCAAATGCTTCCAATCTTTGGTCTAGTGAATTGTACTCAACAAGGATGATGTTATTCGCTACATTTTCCATCAATGTTCCCTTTTGGAAGTTGTCCTCAACGGTATCATCCGTTTCTTTTTTGCAAGAGAATGCCAATAGTGATAAGAAGCCGAACACCAAAAGAAGCGATGCGAATGTTTTGAATTTTTTCATGCCTTTAAAAACAATAAGGTTAGCCACCCGAAGATGACTAACCAAAATTATGGAATCTGAAGAGATTATAGTTTTGAAGCGTCCAGGTTGAACAATGCAGCCATTTGGTTAATTGCATTATTCAAGTCCGAAACACTTACGTTGTAAAGATTAACTTCATTTCCTGTTTTGAAGTTATTCAGCAAGCTTTCGATATCGCTATCTGAAATTGATTTTGCTGAATTGTATTTGAAAGCAGTAATAAATCCAACCGCTTCTGATAAATTGTGGTGGAAAGTTGCTGGTTCAGCAATGTTATTGATAGCACCTTTTGTGTACGTAATAAAACGACCTGCGATTACTTTTTCCCATAATTGAAGAACTTTCTCTGCATTCATATTACGACGTGCATTGTCTCCGTTTGAAACAGCCGCTCTTCCTGCGATCCATGCATCCATGATTTGAGAGTTCAAAGCGTAAGGACCGTTATTTGTATTTCCTGCCAAACCGTTACTTACAGCATTACAGTAGCTTCCCCAGTTTTTCAAACCAGTTGTAGTTTGTGGGAATGTAGTTGGTACTCCGAACAAAGCAAAAGCCTTATCCCATGCACGTTCCTGATCTGTTAGACCGTTTGTTTCTGTAGTATTGTCGAAAGATGCAAGATTGTTTAAGATTGTAGCAGCCTGGTAGTAGAATACCGCACCCATAATTCCTTTTTCTGCAAACTCTTTGAATTCAACACCATTTTCGTCAACAAGAATGTAACGTGTTCCGTTGATCAATTTTCCGGCATGTCCATTGTACGCTGTTGTTCCAGTCGCATTACTTCCGGCATTGACACTTGCAGGAGCAGCATCATCAAAATTAGCTTCTAGATCTGCTATTGTATTAAAGTACATTTTGCTTTTCAAGCTTGCAGCACTGTTCAACGTTTGTGTAGAATAGTAGTTATTCACGTTTGCCAACATGTCTTTCAATTTCTGTGCATCTAAAGTTGGCGCTACGGTATTTGAATGAGTTGTTTTGATATATCCCGTCAATTCGCCAAGCATTGCAATGTGCTGCTTTCCTTCAATAGTGTCAGCATTTGCAAAGTTGTAAGTTGTAGGAACCTCATACGTTGGCGCATCTCCTGTAGCAGTTTCTTTTTTACACGAAACGAAA
>CAMLET010000315.1 GCA_946479125.1 uncultured Flavobacteriales bacterium | reverse complement strand
TTTCCCGTATGTCTTTCACCATCAACTGAAGGTTTGTTCTGTCGTTCCAGGTATTTGATTCCAGGGTAAACACTACGTCAAATGCACAACCAGGAGCAACCAAATGTTCCTTATCCGCCATATTGAAAGCAATCGCTGAAAGTGTAATGTTGGTCTTTGGATCGAGAATATCAATTTTCAAATGTGCATCTTTCAAAACACGGTAACTCTGCGCGTAAACAGAACGAATGCAAAAAACGGGTTGTTGGTTTAAGGGACCAAAAGGCTCCATCTGATCCTGCATTTTATATATGCGCGGAATTTGATAAACCGATTCACCCGAAAGAAAGAAATCTGAGAAACTCACTTCATTGTCAATGATCAATTCTTCCGTTTGATCCTCAAGCGAAATTCTATTTTTTACGATTAGGTCGAATTCATGCTTGAATTGCTCAAAATTAACCGTTTCCAGTGTTAATCCTGCGGCATGATGGTGCCCACCAAACTTCTGCAACAAATGTCCGCATTCGTTAATTGCCTCGTAAATATTGAAATCGCCAACTGAACGCGCACTTCCCGTTAAAACCCCGTTACTCTCAGTTAAAACAATCGTTGGACGATAATGGCGTTCTATTAAACGCGAAGCTACAATTCCAACAACACCTTTACTCCAACCTTCTTTGAACAGCACGGTCGATTTACGATTAGTGAAGTCCGAATCCAACTCGATCAATTCGAGTGCTTCTTCCGTCATTTGTTTATCCAATTCTCTGCGCTCGGTATTATAACTATCAATTTCGTTTGAAATTGATTTAGCGGTTGTCAGATCAGAGCTTAGAAGTAATTCTACCGAGCGGCTTCCACTTTGTAAACGTCCAGCGGCATTAATACGTGGAGCAATTGTAAAGACAACTGAAGTTAGAGAAAGAGGGAAACTTCGTCCGGCAATTTCAACTAACTGTTTAATTCCAATTCTGGGATTTGAATTGAGTTTTTCCAATCCGATTTTCGCCAAAACACGATTCTCATCAGTAACCGGAACGATATCTGCTCCAATCGCAATTGCAACCAAATCCAACAAATTGAAAAGTTCTTCCTTTTCCCAGTTCATTTTTTCAAAAACTGCCTGAAGTAATTTCCATCCCACTCCACAACCACAAAGTTCTTTGTAAGGATAATTGCAATTTTCCTGCTTTGGATCTAAAACAATGGCGTCAGGAATTATTTCTCCTGGTGTATGGTGATCGCAAACGATGACATCAATCCCCAAACTTCGTGCATACGCAATATTGTCAACTTCTTTGATTCCGCAGTCGAGTGTAATCAACAGATCAACATTCTTTTCCTTAGCGAAATCAATTCCTTTAGCCGATAGTCCATAACCTTCTTGGTATCTGTCGGGAATATAAAAATGCGTTTCTGTATGTTTTGATAGTACACTGAACATCATAGCAACCGAAGTGGTTCCATCCACATCATAATCGCCATAAACCAAAATGCGCTGTTTTTCATTGATCGCTTTGCACAACCGATTACTTGCCAACTCCATGTTTAGCATCAGGAACGGATCGTGTAAACTTTCAAGTGATGGATTGAAATATGAACGAATCTCTTCTTGAGTTGTAAGACCTCGGTGGGCAAGCAAACTTGCCATTAGCGCGCTGATTTTTAAATCCTGTTGAAGTTGATTTGTAACATTAGTTTCGGGTGGCGTTTTTATAAACCAGCGTTTTTGCATAATTTCAGTTTTCTAATTAAGATATGAAAAAAGTTCTTTTCGGCACACTATTATTTTTGAGTTTCTCTGCAAATGCACAAAAAATGTTGCAATTCTCAGACGCTCAGCCAGTAAACGTTTCATCAACTTCGGTTTGTGACGAAACTTGCTTTGGCAGATACAAAGATGAGGAAACTGGTGCAACTTACGTTGTGGATGAAAGCGGAATCTCAATAGAAACAATCGTTATTAATTTTGTAACCAGAGCGCAAATTCGTGAATCTTCGAAACTTAAGCTGAGGGGCAACTATCTTCACGGTATCAAAACAAACGACTCTGTTCCATGCGTTGAAGACGGTGACAAGGTTTACTACGGGATTCCGCAAAAAATGCTGATCATTGGAACTGGAAGTTTGAATTCTCTTAAACGAATTACATCAAAAAAGTACATCGTCAATTTTCATGAAGGACAATACTTTGAGCCTTCACTCTTAACTTTTGACGCAAAAGGACTTCATATAACTCATCCAGAACTAGAGTTTACGCCAATCTTTTCTAAGTATCTTCAGGTGGCAACAATTACACGTTATGGAGAAAACGTAGCCATTATTTCTCCAACAAGTGATCAGTGGACCGGATTGGAAACACTTTTGTTTACAGGAGATCCAATCAATTACAACAAGGAACTGTAATGCAGAATTCAGAAGTTACCGCTTTATTGAAACAGCTCAATCATCCGATGTCGATTGGAATTGAGCATCTTCGTTCCATGGCATTAGCCTTGAATCTGGAAGAAAACATCAAATGGAATGGTCCAAACTATCTTTCGAACGGAAACGATAGAATTACATTTAGAGTTCAATCACCCAAACTTGTTCAGGTAATACTTCATTTAGGTGCTAAAACCGAAAAAATGCCGGACAAACCATTGATAGAAAAAACACACCCATTTATTGAGTTGAAAGGAAAAGACAGGGTAATCCTAACGTTTAAAACGAACGAAGACATTCTGGAGAATTCAGAAATCATAGGTTCGATAATGGAAAAATGGATTTTACTTGCTTCCTAAGACCTGTACAAATTAACTCAATCCAATCACGCGTTTCCACCACGAAGCTTTCTGACCTTCATTTCCGTACCCGTAGGTGTATGAATAGCCTTGATTTAGCTGTTTTACATCGTTCAACAGAATGCAGACATTGGACAATTTCTTCAGATTCACCAACTCTGAAATTCGATTTTGGAAACGCTTATCTACCATTCCAGAGCGAATGATGTATAAGGTAACATCAGCAAAACGATTGGTAGTTACTGCATCGATAACCAAACCAACTGGAGCGTTGTCTACAATAATATAATCGTACTCACTTCTCAATTCATCCATCAATTCACCCAATCTAGGACTCATCAATAGTTCGCTTGGATTTGGCGGAATATCTCCCGAGTGAATAACATCAATAGAATAATTATGGTCATTAACTGATTGAACAACAGCTTCCTTCTTCAACTCTGGATTCGCCAGATAATTTGAAAGTCCGGAAATAGGTTTGATCCCTAGAATATCGGTAATTCGCGGTTTTCTCAGATCGGCACCAATCAACAGTACTTTCTTACCAAGTGCTGCATATATAAATGCCAAATTTACAGATATGGTAGACTTTCCTTCTCCTCCTATACTCGAAGTAACATTGATCACATTCGCACCATTGCTACCGGACGAAACAAACGATAAGTTCGAGCGCAAAACCCGAAACGACTCAGAAATTGGAGATTGAGGATTACTCAATATCGTCATATCTTCCTTGTTTTTCGCGTGCGGAATATCTCCAACAATAGTTAAAGACAAATCTTCAATATCTGCACGCGAATTGATTTTATTGTTGAACAAATTTCGAACATAAATAATTCCAGCAGGAACTAATATTCCAATGAAAACAGCAATGATATAGATGAGTCTTTTCTGCGGAGTAACAGGAATTCCGCTAGAATAAGCCGAATCAATAATTCGAGTATTAGCTACCGTTGCCGCCAGAGAAATTTCATTTTGCTCGCGTTTCTGTAATAAAAACAAATAAAGACTTTCTTTGATTTGCTGCTGACGAAGAATATCTCGATACTCTCTCTCAAACAGTGGGATCGACGATATCTTTGATTGATAAACAGCCTCTTCATCCTTCAATTTTCTCAATTGCATTTGGGAAGAATTACGCATATTTCGCAAACTACTTTCCAGGGAATTTCGCAATCCAGCCAGTTGTGATTCTATTCGTGCAACACCTGGATGTTTCTCACCTGAAACGTCTTTCAACCGATTTCGCTCCAAAACCAACGTGTTGTATTGAGCTGTCATCTCACCAATTGAAGGATCTTTGAAGCCCAAATTGGCTGGTAAAAGTTGTTCGTAACCGTTTTGTTGAGAAATCACATCGTTCATGAAATCAGCCAGATTCATTTCGATACTCGCATCAACCACCTTTTTTTCAATATCGCCTTCTTTACCTAAATAGGTTGCCGCATCAGTTGTTACATCCACCAAATGGTGCTCCGATTTATAGCTCGCACCTTCCTTTTCAACATCACTCAATTCAGCTGCAATAAACTTCATCCTATCGTTGATGAATTCCGTTGTATTTTTCACCACTTCGTTCTTGCTGTTAATGGCATTTTCCTGATGAACAGCAATTAATTTATTCAGAATGGCATTGTTTTTCTCTACGTTGTGTCCCTTGACCTTTAGCAATAAAATATTCGCTTCTTTACTTGCAGGTTCTACCACCAAATTTTGTCGAATGGCAGCCGCCACTTCATCAACAGGATTAAGGCTTACACGAATGGCTTTTCCGATCCATTTACTTTTAAAATCAGTGGTTTTCTCCAAAATGATTTTTCCGACCGGTAATTGAAGTACAACCCCATATTTTTGAGTAGTAGATTTCAATCCTTTACCAGCAGTAATGGTATACTCATTAGCTGA
>CAMLET010000314.1 GCA_946479125.1 uncultured Flavobacteriales bacterium | reverse complement strand
ATCGGTGGTTCAGCAATGGACGCAATCGCTCGCCAGCCTGAGGCTTCTGGAAAAATTCAAACAGCTATGATTATCGCAGCAGCGTTAATCGAGGGTGTTGCATTATTTGGAGTAGTAGTTGGTCTACTAGGTCTTAAGTAATAGAATTTTGAAGGTTTTGTTGTGGCGGTTGGCTGCAACAAAACCTTTAATTAGAATTAAAAAGTTTAAATAGAAATTATGAATTTAATTACACCAGATTTAGGATTATTAGTTTGGACAGGAATAATCTTCGTTATCTTGATGTTTATCTTAACGAAGTTCATTTGGAAACCAATCTTGTCTTCAGTTAACGCTCGTGAGAAGAAAATTTCTGATGCTTTAGAATTGGCTGAGAAAACAAAAGCGGAAATGACTGCGTTGCAAGCTGCAAATGAGAACTTGTTAAAAGAAGCTCGTGCTGAACGTGATGCTATCGTTAAGGATGCGAAAGAGGTTGCAACCAGAATGGTTGAAGCTTCTAAAAACGAAGCAAAAGCTGAAGCTAGTAAAATCGTTGAAGCTGCTCGTGTAAGCATCAATGCAGAGAAAGCTGCGGCTATTTCAGAATTGAAAACGCAAGTTGCTTCTATCTCATTGGAGATCGCTGAGAAAATTATTCGCGGTGAATTATCTTCTGATGACAAACAAAAAGCTTTAGCTGAGAAATTGGCTGGAGATATTAACATGAACTAAGAAACAGCATGAAAAGTTCAAAATCAGCAGCTCGTTATTCTCAGGCACTATTGGATTTAGCAATAGAGCAAGGGACTTTGGATACGGTTGCGGCAGATATGAAGTACATGGCTGATGTTTGTGCTGAAAATCATGACTTAGAGCTTATGCTTGAAAGTCCGATTGTGAAGGCAGATAAAAAGCTTGCAGTATTGAATGCAGTCTTTGATCAGTTCGATAAAGTAACTAAGTCTTTTGTTGAGTTAATCGTTAAGAATGGTCGTGAGGGATTGTTGTCTCAAATCGCCGCTTCATTCGATTCACAATTGAAAGAATATAAAGGAATTATTCCAGTGAAGTTAGTGAGTGCTAAGCCACTTGATGCTGGAGTGAAGAAAACAATTTTGAGTAACCTTGAAAAATCTGTAAAAGGAACTTTAGAGGTGACAGAAGAATTGAACCCTGATTTAATCGGTGGTTTCATCGTTCGTATGGGCGATACTCAAATTGATGCGTCAGTGGCGTCTCAATTAGGACAATTAAAACAACGTTTAACGAGATAGGCGAATTATTCGTCGTTTAAAAAGAGAAACATGGCAGATGTTAAACCAGCAGAAGTTTCTGCAATTTTAAGAGAGCAATTATCAGGGTTCCGTTCTGAGGCAGAATTGCAAGAAGTAGGTACTGTACTTCAAATTGGTGACGGTATTGCACGCGTTTACGGTTTGAAAGGTGTACAATATGGTGAATTGATTGAGTTCGATGGTGGACTTCAGGGAATCGCTTTGAACTTGGAAGAAGATAACGTAGGAGCTGTATTGCTTGGATGTTCTTCGGCTGTAAAAGAAGGAGATACTGTAAAACGTTTAGGACGTATTGCTTCTGTTAATGTTGGTGAAGGTGTTGTTGGTCGTGTTGTGGATACTTTAGGTAACCCAATCGACGGTAAAGGGCCAATCACTGGTCAGTTGTACGAAATGCCAATCGAGCGTAAAGCTCCAGGGGTAATTTTCCGTCAACCAGTAACTGAGCCTTTACAAACTGGTATCAAAGCAATCGATGCAATGATTCCGGTTGGACGTGGACAACGTGAGTTGATTATTGGTGACCGTCAAACAGGTAAAACAACTGTTGCGATCGATACAATTATCAATCAAAAAGAATTTTATGACCGCGGAGAACCTGTTTTCTGTATCTATGTTGCCATAGGACAAAAAGGTTCAACAGTAGCGGGAATCTATAAAAAATTAGAAGATGCAGGTGCAATGGCGTATACGGTAATCGTAGCAGCTAATGCTTCTGATCCGGCTCCAATGCAATTCTATGCTCCAATGACTGGCGCTGCAATTGGTGAGTTCTTCCGTGACTCA
The DNA here is from genome assembly GCA_946479125.1 of uncultured Flavobacteriales bacterium. The sequence continues at coordinate 2,636 of CAMLET010000314.1, read as the reverse complement.
GGACGTCCTGCATTGATCGTATTTGATGACCTTTCTAAGCAAGCAGTTGCTTACCGTGAGGTTTCTCTATTGTTACGTCGTCCTCCAGGTCGTGAGGCTTACCCAGGTGACGTATTCTACCTTCACTCTCGTTTATTGGAGCGTGCTGCGAAAATCATCGCTGATGATACTATCGCGAAGCAAATGAATGACCTTCCTGAATCTTTGAAAGGAATCGTTAAAGGTGGTGGTTCATTAACTGCATTGCCAATTATCGAAACACAAGCGGGTGACGTTTCTGCTTACATTCCAACAAACGTAATTTCGATTACTGACGGACAAATCTTCTTGGAAGGTGACTTGTTCAACGCAGGTATCCGTCCGGCGATTAACGTTGGTATCTCCGTATCTCGTGTAGGAGGTAACGCACAAATCAAATCGATGAAGAAAGTAGCAGGTACATTGAAGCTTGACCAAGCTCAGTACCGTGAGTTGGAAGCGTTCGCTAAGTTCGGTTCTGATTTGGATGCTGCAACGAAATCAGTTTTGGATAAAGGTGCTCGTAACTTGGAGATTTTGAAACAAGCTGAAGGAGATCCGTTCCCGGTAGAAAAGCAAATTGCTATCATCTACGTTGGAACAAAAGGATTGATGCAAAACGTTCCTGTGAACAAAGTAAAAGCATTCGAAAAAGAATACCTTGATTTCTTAGAGGCGAAACATTCAGATGTTTTGGTTCGTTTGAAAGCTGGTAAGTATGAAGATGCTGACACAGACGTTCTAGGAAAAGTTGCGAAAGAAATCGCTTCTAAGTACTAAGATCTAGTAGGTCTATAAATATAAATCCGCTGCGTTCTAGAAATGCAGCGGATTTTTTGTTTTATAAAATTCCTAAAAGGAAGTTATGTGTTTAACACAGGTAACGCCAAAATGCACATGTATGATTCCGAATTTTAGTGCCTGCTAGCAGGCACTCTTTATATTTCCCACAGATGCACAGATTTTCATGGCGCTTACCAGTCGCCATTTAAGCGAGGCCGGTAGGCTCGCTCTAATCTGTGCATCTGTGGGAATCCGTTACCAATTTTCTATTGCGGGACCAAGAATCAAAACATAAACTTAACCTGTAATCTGCATGCAAATGGAGTTCCTGGTGTGAAATGAATTTCAGAAACAGGTGCTGCTTCGTTTTTAAGACGTGATTCGGTTAAAAACTGTGTCTCGTTCCACTGAACATTAAACACGTTGTTTACAATAGCTGTAAATACAAATGAAGAGCGTTGGTAGCCAATCGTGAAATCATTTACCATATAACCTTTAGCAAGAATGCTGTTGTCTTCAATAGCAGCTCTGTCTCCTAAATAACGGTAAGAAAAAGTGGTGAAAATTCCTTTATTGAAATTCAATTGAACTTTCCCGTCCGATGTATAAACTGGCGCAAGAGGAATGTAATTTTGACCTTCGGGTTCATCAACCGAACGTGCATGAGAATAATTGAAATTGGAATACAAGAACAACCATTTATAAGGTTGGAATGTAACTCCGGCATCTATTCCATAACGTTGTGAACGACCACTTGGTTCTACAACTCCAGCATCTCCTACGTAAACAAACTCTTGTTCCGAAAACAAATACCATAATGCACTATTGAATAATAAGTTTTTAGTGATCTTCCAGGATGCTCCCAAATCTGTTCCGTAGGCAAGTGGCAATGCTTTTTTGTTCAAGTTCTCTGATGTAAGCAAAACTCGAGCATCGTTGGAATGAAAACCTACTCCGGATTTAAGGTAAAGCTGTACATTCTCTGTTGCGTTAAACAACAAAGAGGCTTTCGGTAAAACCACCGTTTGACTAATGCTTTTTGGCTGATAAACACTGTCTTTTAAGTTGTTGTAATAGAAGTTGATGTTATCTGAACGCAAAGCAAAATTCAAAACAAAACGTTTGATTTCCAGTTTCCCGGAAACATATCCGAACAAATTCGTTTCATTCAGGTTCCCCAATTGAATTTGGTTTCTCAAAACCGTACGACCAAGTGTTTGTGCTAAGCCAATGTTGCTGATGTCGTCATAGCGGAAACCAGCGCCACTTGTAAAGCTTAAGATTGCTTCATTTTTCAGCGTAAATGTCTTTTTGTATTCTGATTTTCCACCATAAACTTTACGGTTCTCATATTGATGAATCTGATCACCATTGATCGAATCTTCTAAAAAGAAAGTGAAATTGGAGTAAAGTGAAAAGTTGTAGCTTGATACGAAGAAGTCGCTTTTCAATGAAGAAGTAGAATTGATTCTATGTATAATTCCCAATTGAAGATTTGATCTTCCGGTGTTTCCGCCTTCCGTATTATCGATAGCTCCAAATCGTGAAATGGTATGATCTCTCACGGCTCGTTCAGGAATTTGTCCTGAAGCATTCCAGCTACTTTGAAAGGTAGAAACGGAGATGTTGATTTTCGTATTCGGAGATATAATAGCTGAATACTTTCCATATAAGTTGATGCGTTTGAAATCTTGCGGTGAATCAAAATAGTTATCGGTTTGTAAATAATCTGTAGCCAAATAAGCATTGCTTTTCTGAGTCTCCAATATTTTTACACCAGCAGTTATTTTCTTTTGTTGAAACATTCCGTATTCCATAGCCACGAAACTGTTTTT
>CAMLET010000313.1 GCA_946479125.1 uncultured Flavobacteriales bacterium | reverse complement strand
CGGTGATACCATCAAAAATGTTCCTTCAAACTTCAAAGTAATTGCAAGTACGCATGATGTAGAGATTGCCGGATACGTCATTGAAGGTGAACCTACATATGCAATTCAATTTCATCCGGAAGTTTATCACTCATTGGAAGGAGCAATCTTATTAAAGAATTATATCGTTGACATTTGTGGTTGTTCACAGTCATGGACACCAGATTCATTTGTTGACAGTACAGTTGCCGGATTAAAAGCACAACTAGGAAATGATAAAGTAATTCTTGGTCTTTCAGGTGGTGTTGATTCTTCAGTTGCAGCAATGATCTTGCATAGAGCTATTGGTTCAAACCTTCACTGTATTTTCGTTGATAACGGTTTATTGAGAAAGAACGAATTCAATTCGGTTCTTGAAAGCTATAAAGGTTTAGGATTAAATGTAAAAGGAGTAGATGCTTCTTCAGAATTCTATGCAGCATTGAACGGAGTTACTGACCCCGAAGCAAAACGTAAAGCTATCGGAAAAGTTTTCGTTGACGTTTTTGATGCTGAATCCAAATTGGTTGAGGATGCAAAATGGTTAGGACAAGGAACTATTTATCCTGATGTTATCGAATCTGTTTCTGTAAACGGTGGACCAAGTCAAACCATTAAGTCACACCACAACGTTGGAGGATTGCCTGATTACATGAAATTACAGGTGGTTGAACCTTTACGTTTGTTGTTTAAAGACGAAGTAAGAAGAGTAGGTAAGTCTTTGGATTTGCCACAAAATATATTGAATCGCCACCCTTTCCCGGGTCCTGGATTAGGAATTCGTATTCTTGGAGAAGTTACTGCTGAAAAAGTGAGAATTCTTCAGGATGTTGATTCTATTTTCATTGAAGGATTGAAAGAAGATGGTTTGTACGACCAGGTTTGGCAGGCAGGAGCAATTTTCCTTCCTATCCAAAGCGTTGGTGTTATGGGCGACGAAAGAACTTACGAAAATGCTGTTGCACTTAGAGCTGTGAGTTCTACAGATGGAATGACGGCAGATTGGTGTCATTTACCTTACGAATTCCTTGCTAAGATCTCGAACAAGATCATTAATCAGGTGAAAGGAATCAATCGTGTGACTTATGACATCAGTTCTAAGCCGCCGGCAACTATTGAATGGGAATAATGGCATTTTAATTGATTGAAGGGAAAGAAAAAAATATGAGATACCTGGTTGTCCTTTTACTCTTGTTGACTTCTGCGTTTGCAAAAGCACAAGAAACAGTTGAAGATGTTGTGATGCAATATCAAGACGGAAAATTGTATTTGGTGCATGTTGCTGAAGCAGGAAACACCCTTTATGGAATGCAAACCGTTTACGGGGTTTCGGTTGAACAAATTGTGAAAGCGAATCCGGGAGCTGAAAAAGGATTGAAAGTTGGAACAACGTATTTGATTCCTCAAGGTGCTTCGCCTGTTAAAGCGAAGAACGGAACAACTTTGGTAAAACATGTTGTTGTAAAAGGAGAAACCCTGTATGCACTTAGCAAGAAGTACGGTTCGGATGTAAACGACGTAAATTCAATCAATCCTGAAGCTGCTGGCGGACTAAAACTTGGACAAGTATTGTATTTCCCAACGGTTCCAAAAACTACTGTTGTAACACCAGTCGTTGTTAAGGAAGAACCAACGAAAGAGCCTGTCACTACCACGGTTCAATTCACTGATTCAGTTGTGAATTATGTGGTGAAGAAAGGTGAAACGCTTTATACAATTGCAAAACGATACATGGTTTCTGCAACTGACCTTCAGAAATTCAATAACCTGAAATCGACAACTTTAAGTCCTGGGTCTACCTTGAAAATTCCAATTAAAAAGGAGAAGATTGATCAGGTTCCCGTTCGCGAAATTCAGGATGTGAACGATCAAAAAGTAGATAAGGAAATTCTTTTCAGTAAAAAATCTGAATACAAGGTAGTTGTTCTTCTTCCTTTTGGTTTGGACAAAACACTTGGTGCAGGTCTAAAAAATCTCGCTACTGAATATTACATGGGAATGATGTTGGCCGTTGACTCTTTGGAGAAAGACGGTATCAAAGCTACAATTAACGTGGTTGACTTTCCAATTGATTCTGCTGAGGTTGTTCAGGCATTGAAGAAACCAGAAATTAAAAGTGCCGATTTGATCATCGGACCATTAATGCCACAAGCAGCAGATCTTGTTGCGGCTTTCTGTAAATTAAATAAGATCAGAATGGTTTGTCCTTCATCCGTGAATAGTTCTGTGTTGAAAGATAATCCATATGTATACTGCGCAGTAGCTTCGGAAATTACACAGCAGAATATTCTTGCGAAGTATACAACGGAGAGCTTTAAGGGCGCTCAAATTGTATTGGTGAATCTTGACCCTAAAAAAGATGCAGATCTTTATCAGGCTTACCGAACGAAATACATGGAACTGGCTGCTAAGAATGGTGCTCCAAAGATCATTGAAGTAAAACTGGCAGATTTCGGTTCAATGATTCGTAAGAATGGAAATACCGTTTTTGTTGTTCCAAGCAGTAATGAAGCAAATGTGGTGAAATTCATGTTGGCACTTCATAAATTGAAATCGAAAATTGGTGATGGATCGGTTACTGTTCTCGGAACCAAAGATTGGGCTGGATTTAGTGAATTGACAGGGTACTACAAAACAACATACAATGTTCAATGGTGTACAGCGAGTGATTTGAATTATTCAGACCAAAAAACGGAGGATTTGCTTCGTGTATACAGAACAACGTATAAAGCCGACATGAATAAAGTAGCAGTTCAAGGATACGACATCCTGCGCTATTTTGTACCTTATTTATTGTTGGAGAAAAATAAAGAGAGCTGTCTGATTCAAAATGCATTCGATCTGAGTCAAGTTGCTGCAAATTCTGGTTTCGAAAGCAAACAATGTTTTATTGTTATGCATGACGAATACAAACTTGTTCGTAAAGGAATTTACCATGAGTAAAGAAGAAATCGGCGAACGTTTTCGTGAGCTACAGCTTTTTATTTGTAATGAACTTGAAAAGGTAGACGGTAAAGCGACTTTCTCTGAAGATGCATGGGATAGGGCAGAAGGTGGTGGCGGTTTTACGCGTACAATTAAGAACGGAAGCGTTATTGAAAAAGGAGGCGTAGCATTTTCTATTGTTCACGGAGAAGTGAATGAAATGATGCGAACTCAAATGAAGATTGAAGGGAAATCTTTTTATGCTACCGGAGTTTCAATTGTCATTCATCCACATAATCCACATGTTCCTATCATTCATATGAATGTTCGTTATTTCGAATTGGATAATGGAACGCATTGGTTTGGTGGTGGAATTGATCTTACACCTCATTATATTGTCCCAGAGCAGGCAAAGCTATTTCATCAGCGCCTAAAGACGATTTGTGATAAATACAATGTTGAATTCTACGATAGATTCAAACCTTGGGCCGACGAATATTTTACGATTCCTCATCGTGGAGAATCACGTGGTATAGGTGGAATTTTCTATGATCATATCGTAAGCGATGACGTAAATTCTAAAGAAAACCTTTTCAACTTTGCTATTGAATTGGGAGAATCTTTCCCTTTTATTTATGGAGAACAAGTTGATCTTGGAAAAGACAAACCGTTTACAGAACAAGAACTGAAATGGCGAAATCTGCGTCGTGGACGTTACGTTGAATTCAATCTCGTAAACGATAGAGGAACCAAATTTGGTCTTGTTTCGAACGGCAGAACAGAATCGATTCTTATGAGCTTACCTGCTGATGCAAGTTGGGAATACGGATTTGTACCACAAGAAAATGGTCCTGAAGAATTCACACTCAATTTTCTTTCAAAACGCGTAGATTGGTTAAATATCTAACAAGCATCTGTTTGTTGTGATTTTAACACTATATTCGAGTCGATTTTTTAACGTAAAGGCAACCTTATTTCACGCTTTTCGTTTTAAAAAGTGTAAATCTACATACTATGACTCGAAAACTACTCGTGCTCTGCGCACTCCAACTTGTAGGTTTTGGTTTGTTTGCTCAACAACAAACTTCAACTACAAGATCGACAGAGCAAAAACCAGTAAAATTGCATGCTGCGACATCTCAGCCCAAAACCGTAATTGTTTCTTCAAATGCTCCAAAAGATTCTCTGGAAGGGGAAACACTTGAGCATGTTAACGCTGTAATCAAAGCGATTGACAATAAGGTTGCATACATTCAATCGGATCAAACTCAAAATCAAAAAGCTTTGGAGTTGGGTTGGTATGATAAAATGGCTAAGCAACGCGCAATTTTTGTTGCTAAACGCGAAGTTTTACTTCAACGAGAGAACGAAACAAAGTAATCCATCCTAATTCTCCAAATTATGAAAAACTACTACGCAATAATCTTATTGCATGTTATACTTTGTGTAAGCAATTTCTCCTATTCTCAAGGAGCGAACTGTGCTAGTGCAAGTCCATTTTGTACAGGAAACGCCTATACTTTTCCTGCATCGGTAAATACCGTAGCTGAATCAGGACCTGATTATGGCTGTTTGTTGGATCAACCCAATCCAGCCTGGTATTATCTTCAAATTGAGACAGGTGGGACATTAAATATCAATCTTACTAATTCGGCAGATATAGATATCGATTTTATTTGTTGGGGACCTTTCAGTACTCTTACAAGTGCCTGTTCTAATTTAACTGGAAGTGGACCTTTTGACGGCTGTTCTCTGTTTGTTTCT
>CAMLET010000312.1 GCA_946479125.1 uncultured Flavobacteriales bacterium | reverse complement strand
TTCAACATGCAAATTGAAGCTTATCCTGATTTAAAAGCAAACGCTAACTTCATGAACCTTCAAAACGAAATTGGAGATATTGAAAACAAATTGGCTGCTGTACGTCGTTTCTTCAACTCGGCAACAAAAGAATACAACAACGGAATTGAGCAATTCCCAAGTAGTATTATTGCCGGAATTAAAAAGTACACGAAAGAACCTATGTTCGACCTTGGTGTTGAACAAAGACAAACTTTGGACAAAGCTCCTGAAGTTTCTTTTTAAGATTAAACAAGTTCAAAATAATTGAAAGGGTTCAAAAAGTTTAAGTTGAACCCTTTTGAACTTTTGAACCTTTTTGAACTATTTACACATGGCTACATACGTTGGTTTACAATCTCAGATCAGTAAGAACAATCTGAAATCCATATTATTACTTGCAGCATTTCCCACATTAATTTTAGCCGGGGTTTATGCTTTCTTCTTCTTTACTCATGGTGGCAAGGAAAAAATTGCTGAAGTCAACATGGCTTACGTCAAAACCATTCCTTTGGTGCTTGGTGGCGTAGCCGTTTGGTTTGCTATTGCGTATTTCGCAAATTCAACCATGATCAATCTCGCTACAGGTTCAAGAACTTTAGAACGTAAAGAGAACATGCGTGTTTACAACCTTACGGAAAACCTGTGTATGAGTATTGGTATGACTATGCCCAAATTGCACGTAATTGATTCGCCAGCATTAAACGCATTTGCAAGCGGAATGAGCGAAAGTTCATACGCTGTAACGTTAACAACCGGAATTATCGAACATTTGAACGATGAGGAATTGGAAGGTGTTATTGCGCATGAGTTAACCCACATCAAAAATAAGGACGTTCGTTTATTGGTGATCTCCATCATTTTTGTAGGAATTTTTTCTTTTGCAGTAGACATCCTTTTCCGTTCAGTTCTTTGGGGTGGCGGAAGAAGAAGAGACGATAAAGACGACAACGGAAGCATGCAGCTCATTGCTTTGGCAATTGGTTTGGTGGCTTGGTTACTTGCCATTTTATTCAAGTTCTCGCTTTCACGTAAACGCGAATATTTGGCAGATGCAGGAGCAGTAGAAATGACCAGAAATGCAAAAGCGATGGCGAGTGCATTGAGAAAAATCTCTGGCAACAGCGATGTTAGCGAAGTGAAAAGTGACGACGTAAAACAAATGTTCATTCATCATAACGCATTAGGAGGTTTGTTTTCAACGCATCCCCCGATCGAAAAGCGCATTGCCTTTTTAGAGCAGATGTAAGAGAATGCCTAAGAATGTAAAATACATTACACTTGTTGGAGGTATTACCTTACTAAGCCTTAGTTCGCTAAAATACTTTGATACTGAATTAGATTACTCAGAGTCTTTTGGTTATTTTGCTCAGCGCTTAAATGGTATACATCATCCTCTTTGGTATATCTTTCTGACATCAAGTGCAGTAATTGCGGGTATTGGATTTCTCCAGCTACATAAAGCTTTATTCTATTCAAGTTTGTTGCTTCTGAGTTTCCCAATTGGATATTATAGTTATATACTAATTTCGAGATTCCTAGAAGTAAGAAACGCATCAACTCCAACAGGATTTTATCTCTCAATCTGTGGATTCTGTATAGTTACCCTAGCAAGCATTATTTCACTTCATGGTCCAAAAATTAAAATAGAATCAGACTTGCTGGATTCATAAAAACATGTCAGTAAAAACCATTAAACTCACCAAATACAACCTTATCATTATTGGAGCAATCCTAATGTTGATTTCTTCCAGGTTGGTTGTTGTATCTATGGATATTAGCAATCCTCTTCTTCCACAATACTTGCGTAAAGAATATACTGGAACGGAAGTACCACTTTGGTCTTTGGTTGTTGTTGGAGGAGCATTATTATTTCTTCTCAGTTATTTTCGGAACTCACTCTTCTTCAAAATAGCGTACTATGCAGTATTGGCAATTGTTCTGTTTCTTGTAATTGTTTTTTCAATGACGTTTTCCAGAGATACAAATGGCTATACAAACAATTTAGAATACGGGTTCTATATTCAGCAAATTGGATTTGGATTGCTGGCAATCGGAACGATTATTTCCTTGCATCGACCACATGTAAAGAAGGATGGAGCTTACGCAGATTTACTTGATTCTTAAAAAGAATGTCAGCAAAAACGATTAAAACAACGAAACTTATTCTTCTTTTTACAGGAACCGGATTGCTTTTATCGGCAGCCAAGATTCCTATGTTTAAGGCAGATTATTTCGATGCATATAATGATCATGAATTTTGGACGAAAACCGGAATTGATTCAGTTCAGTGGTACTGTTTGATAATAGCAAATATGTTACTGTTCACTGCTGGATATTTCATGAACTCACTCGTTTTCAAAATCAGCTATTACATTCTTCTGTCGTTTATCGCTTATGTTGCCATTCGCTTTGAGTTGTTGAACGCTCCTAATTACCATGGAACAACCAGGGAAATCGGGTATTACATTTCAATCACAGGATCAGTACTCATTACTATAGCAACTATGATCTCTTTACACAGGCCATACGTTAAGAATGTAGAAACAAGAACGGATCTACTCGATTCTGAATCATAGCAGCTTTGACGAAGTATTAATAAATTTCACAAATGAAGTTACTCACAATAAGCTGAATGTTAATTTTTTAATCATTTCAGAGTGTTAAGATTCAAAGAATCACAAGATTTTCGTCTGTGAAAATTCTATACAAAAAGGAATCTAAAACGTTTTAGTCTATTTTACAGGCTTTTATATAGAAAAAATCATTTCAAGAGTACAGAAATCTAACTATTTAAAATTTAAACATTTTAAATAGTTTTGGTGAAAACTACACTCAAATGCTCAAACATCTACTCCTGTCGCTCGTTCTCAGCGCTTCGATAGTTTCCTTTTCCCAAACATCGAAAAACGTGGAAAAACAGTTCGTTCCAACAAACGCTCAGCGCTATGGAAACGATTACGAGATCATTGATTTTACTCCTACCTCTCAAAACCAAACGGTTATAGAAATGCTTGATCTAAAGTCAATTGAAAATTTACGTCAAGATAGTCAGGACACAATCGTTACTCTTCCAAACTCAAGTTATCAGATTCTGCTTTACGCAAAAAACAGAGTAAACAAATCGTACTATTTCAACCAAACAAACGAACTTGAAAATGAAACTAAATAAGTTACTTTCAGTTGTTGCTCTATTGCCTTTGCAATTGTTAGCGCAAACATATACACACCCTACTGCAGGAATTGCTTCGGAATATGTTGGAGCCTGTGAAACAGCAACTTGTACCGGAACATATTACGACAACGGCGGTGCTGCAGGAAACTATTCATTAAACATAAACGCCGTTTATCGGGTATTTTGTCCAAATTCGGCAGGAAACTGTGTACGCCTGAATTTTACGCAATTCGATATGGAAGGAATGGTTGATCCTCCAGGACCAACTCCTCTTGATTGTTACTATGATTACCTAACAATTGGAAATGGCGCAACACAGAATTCAACTGTAATTGATCAGGCACCTTCAAGTGCAGTAACTACAACAGGAAGAATTTGTGGTACACCCGCAGTTCCTTTTACCTACACTGCTTCAAGTGCCAGCGGTTGTTTATCGGTGCGAATGACAAGTGACAATGTCACTGTTGCAACAGGTTTCACAGCAACCATATCTTGTGTACCATGTGCTGGAGGACCTAATGGAACTGACAACAATGACTGTACCAACGCAACACCAATTTGTTCTTCTGCAAGTGTAGCTGCAAACCCAACAGGACCTGGAATTGTAGGTGAAGGTTGTAGCGGCACAGTTTGTCCGGCTGGTGGTGAAAATTTCTCCAACTGGTACAAATTCGTAATTCAATCGACCGGTACTTTTAACTTTACAGTAACCCCAACAGTTGCAACCGACGATTACGATTACACCTTATTTGGACCAAATACTACTTGTGGTGCCCTTGGTGCTCCTTTGCGATGTTCTGATTCCGGAACAGGTGGAACAACAGGATTATTGGCAGCTGCAATTGATAATTCAGAAGACGTTAATGGTGATAAATTTACAGCAACTGTTAATGCTATTGCTGGACAAGTTTACTACCTGATGATTGATGAATGGACGCCTACGGGTGCAGGATATTCACTTTCTTTCAGCGGAACTGCTGGTTTGGATTGTATCGTTCTTCCTGTTGAATTGAAAGATTTTAAAGCTCAATACATTCCGGAAGCTGATATTGTTGACTTATACTGGAGCACAGAAAGCGAAGTAAACAATGACTTTTTTACGCTGGAGAAATCACGAGATGGTGAAAACTATGAGTTCGTAACGTTTGTTGATGGTGCAGGTTCAACTTCTGACGAGCACATGTATTTTACAAGCGACAGAGAAAGCGAAACAGGTGTTGTTTATTACCGCTTGATGCAAACCGATTTCGACGGAAAACACAAATACTCTGAAGTTGTTTCAGTGAATATTATCCCTGAAATGAAGGATGAAGTTTATATCTTCCCTACTCCAACCAATGACAATTGTTTTGTGACTTTCTTCAGTAAAATTGAAGAAACTGCCGAAATGAGAATTATGGATACGAAGGGGAATATTATTGAAACGAGAACCATCAACGTTATTAAAGGTTCGGCGCGCCGAGGTCGAGCAGCAGACCGAATCCGAGCGCCGCAGTCGACTGGACTACGAGGAAGCGCTCAAGCGCATGGC
>CAMLET010000311.1 GCA_946479125.1 uncultured Flavobacteriales bacterium | reverse complement strand
AATGAAAAGGTAGGTTATTTTATAGAAAGGGTTTTTTAACTAATGACAAATGACAAATGACAAATGACAAATGACAAATGACAAAATTTGTAATTAGACACTGGTAATTAGTAATTCATATGTAATTTGGTCGAAAAACTAAGCTATGCGCGTTCTCGGTATCATTCCTGCCCGTTACGGGTCCACTCGTTTTCCCGGTAAACCTTTGATTGATCTGAAAGGAAAATCGATGATTCAGCGCGTTGTGGAAGGGGTGGAGAAGTCTAGTTTACTTACGGATGTAATTGTAGCCACGGACGATGAGCGAATTGAAACTCATTTGAAGTCCTTGGGTAAAAAGGTATTGATGACAAGTGGTGAACACCCGAGTGGAACGGACAGATGCGCAGAAGTGGTTTCCCGTTTGATCGAACAATTCGATGTAATTATTAATATTCAGGGTGACGAACCTTTGGTGGATGCCCGACAATTGGATCAATTAGCTTCAGCTTTCGAAGATTCGGAAGTTCAAATTGCGACCATTGCAAGCAGAAATATTTCTGTGGAAGACATCAATAATCCGAATCGAATTAAGTTGGTGGTCAACAAGAATAACGAAGCATTGTATTTCTCAAGAAGTGCTATTCCAAATACCATAAATGCGAAGGGAAATCCGTTGGATGTCTATCCGTTTTTGCGACACATCGGATTGTATGCTTATCGTTCTGAAACACTTTTAGAAATTGCGAAACTTCCAGCTACCGAATTGGAGAAAATAGAATCATTGGAACAGCTGAGATGGCTCTATAACGGTTATAGTATTAAGGTTGTGGAAACAGAGATTGAAACACCAAACATAGACGTTCCTGAAGATGTGGAGAAAGTTCTGGAACAATTGTAACAAATGCTCGTTGAACGAGTCTAAACACTAAAAACTATTATGCGATTATATTACTTATTTCTATTCTCATTATTCACGACTTCGGCTTTTGCTCAAAAAATGGACTATAAAGTCGATTTGAAGAATTGCAAGAAAGACAGAGTAGCAGTTGAATTGAACACTACTTATCACGGAAAAGATACCGCAACTTTTAACTTTCCAATGACTGTTCCCGGAACATACGCCATTCTGGATTACGGGCGATATATTACAGCGTTTAAGGCTTTCGATTCCGCTGGAAAAGCGTTGAAAGTGAAGAAAAAAGGAAACAATACTTTTTTGATCTTTCCAGGAAAAGATGTGGCGAAAGTGACCTATTTAGCTGATGATTCGTGGGAGGAGAAAAACAAGAAAACAAAGATCTTTGAACCGGCTGGAACTGGTTTTGAAGCTGGAAAATACTTCTACCTGAATGGTGGTGGATTGTTTGGTTATTTTGGTACAGATTGGAATAATGAAGTAGATGTTTTGTTTGATAAGCCAGCAAATCTGAAAGGATACACAACCTTGATTCAGAAACTGAGAAATGACGACCAGGAAATGTTCTGGGCAAAGAATTATCATGATCTAATTGACAATCCGATTCTCTTTACACACGAAAAAGAAGAGGTTATGAAAATTCAGAGTACTAAGGTTTCTGTTGCTTCTTACTATGCTGGTTCTGATTCATCGGCTTATTACGTTCGACAAAAAATTGATTCTGCTATGACAGCAATCGATCAGTTTGTTGGCGGAAAGCTTCCGGTTTCGAACTATGCATTCCTGAATTATGTGAAAGATTACAGAGATATTGGCGAATTGTTGATGAGTGGGAAATTAGGTCCGCTAGATTATATCAAAATCTTCAAAAAATTGGGTGGACAAGGTTTCGGTGCTTTGGAGCACGGACATTCTTCTTCTTATTTTATGCCAGATTTTGGAAGAAACAGTTACACAGGAATGATCTACGAAACTGCCATTCACGAGTTTCTACACATTTATTCTCCGCTAAGTTTGCATAGCCAGTACATTGGTGACTTCAACTATACAAAACCGATTATGTCGAAACACCTTTGGTTGTACGAAGGAACTACTGAATATTTCTCGGTTTTGGTTGCAATGCAAGGCGGTTTGTCTTCTGTGGAAGAAACGATCAATGATAAAGTGAAGACCAAAATTGTCAGTTCTTATGCTTATCCGGACAGCATTCCGTTTACAGTAATGAGCGCAAATGTTTTTGATAAACCTTACATTGATCAATACGGTCAGGTTTACGAACGTGGTGCAATTATGGCGATGTTGCTGGATATCGAAATCATGCGTTTGACTGGTGGAAAGAAAACCTTGAAAACAGTTATTTTCGATTTATGTGCGAAATACGGAAGCACGAAGTCATTCAATGAAGAAACATTTATTGATGAGTTTGTTGCTGCAGCACATCCCGATTTGAAAGCGTTCTTCACAAAGTATGTTGAAGGAACTACTCCACTTGCAATTCAGGAAGGATTCAAAGTCATTGGAATTGACTACGTGAAAGAGCAAAAAGGAACTGTCCCAATGGATATTCTTTCTGAAGCAGATAACAAAGTGAAAGTAAACCGTGGAATTGTTGTGAATGGAATGGTTACCGTTTCAAAAGCAGATAAAACCAATTATGCAGGACTTCAATCGGGTGATAAAGTAAACCAAACCGAATTGGATAAAGTTTACAAGAACGAAGATGGATCTTACATTGCAGAAGGAACAATGGTAACCATTAATGTAGAACGAAAAGGGAAAATGATTCCATTAACGTTTCCAGCTAAGTTCAAGGAAGGAAGTATTAAAAATCAGATCAGTGTAAACCCGAACATGACACCTGAGCAAGAGAAGTTGTTCAAGTTGTGGTCAATGGGGAGATAGTGTCTCGACTACGCTCGACAACCTGATTTCAGAATTAGGAAACGCTCATCAGCCGTGGTGGGCGTTTTTTGTTTTCACAGGAAAGAAACTTAAAACTGCTGTGCCCTCTGGTTTCGACCACGAGGGCACAAAGACACAAAGAAAGACTGTTCTTGATAATCATAAAAGCCAGCAAATCACAATAAAAAAGGAGAATCAATCGACTCTCCTTTCATATAATATTTTTATTTGTCCTCTGCGTTCTTCCGCGTACCTCTGCGGGAAATTCTATCGCTTCCTGGACCAAAGGCCCTGTTTATCTTTCGGGAAATACTTACGCTGACGAAGAATGATCATTCCAACACCAACGGAAATAGATGTATCTGCGAAATTCCAGATTGCAGGGAACATCTGATTGTCTGTTGTAGATTCCGGATGTTCATTGTACCACGGAACCCATGACGGCCAATCGGGAGTAAAATGGAACATATCTACTACATTTCCCATTAAAAAACCGGTGTGTCTTGTATCAACAGGGAAACCGTAGCATGTGTGTTTCAAGCCAGATCCTTCACTGATATTGAAAGGCATACACGGATCGTATGGGAAAATATAATCGTAGAACATGGAATCGATCAAATTTCCGGTTGCACCAGCGAAGATCAATCCGATAGCAACTAGGAACTCTGTACGAACTCCTTTTCTTGCTTGCTTAATGAAGTAATAAACAATTGCTCCAATAGCTATGATACGGAAGACGCTTAGTCCTAGTTTAGCCCACATACTTGCGCCAAACTTAGTTCCAAAAGCCATTCCCTGATTTTCTACATAATATAACTCAAACCAGTCACCGAAAACCGGTACCTGATCTTCAGGTTTAAATGTAGATTTAATGTAGATCTTGAGAACTTGATCAATAAGAAGAATCAAGAACGCAACAATACAAACAATGATAATTTGTTTTTTCAAACTACTTGTTTTGCATGTTCTTAGCCTCGATGCTCAAAGTAGCATGCGGTACTAATTTCAAACGTTCTTTTTGAATCAATTTACCTGTAACACGACAAATTCCGTAAGTCTTGTTCTGAATACGCATCAACGCATTTTTCAAATTCTCAATGAATTTTTCCTGACGTGCTGCAAGTTGTGCAACTTCCTCTCTCGATAAAGTTTCAGAACCATCTTCCATCATGTTGAACGTACGACCAGTATCATCAGTACCGTGATTGTCGTTCGACAACGAAGCTTTCAACATATCATAGTCATCATGCGCTTCTTTCAATTTTTCATTGATTAGCACGCGGAATTCTTCCAATTCGCTATCTGAGTATCGTGTTTTTTCTTGCGACATAGTTCTTAGGGTTTTACCAAAGTGGCACAAAAATAAACTAAAATCGGTTGTAGCACTCGTTTTTTCCTGCTAATTAGGTAGATGTTTTCCACAGTAGCAGGAGGTTCTGAACAAAATTGACTTAACTTATTGTTTCTCTGAAGGTTTATTCACTTGTTCAATCCAATTGGTAAGCTCAATAAATTCCTCTACACCTAAGCGCTCGGGACGTAATTGTAACATTGGATTTTCAGCATATTCCGCTGGTAAAAGTGCTTTGATCGAATTGCGAATAGTCTTTCTACGCTGATTGAAACTCATCTTCACCACTTGCTTGAACAATTTCTCATTACAAGGCAGTTTTTCACGACTATTTCTAACACAGCGAATAACGCCGGATTTCACCTTTGGTGGTGGAATGAACGCATTTTCATCTACCGTAAAACAGTATTCAATATCGTAATAAGCCTGAAGAAGAACGCTTAGAATTCCGTAGGTTTTTGTTCCTGGTTTTTCGGCTACACGTTGTGCAACTTCTTTCTGGAACATTCCCATGATCTCCGGAATATAATCCTTATAATCAATACACTTGAAAAGAATTTGAGAAGAGATGTTGTAT
>CAMLET010000310.1 GCA_946479125.1 uncultured Flavobacteriales bacterium | reverse complement strand
CCTAAGCGATAATGACCAACCACAAGTACGTGT
This sequence comes from uncultured Flavobacteriales bacterium, assembly GCA_946479125.1. The sequence goes on along the minus strand of CAMLET010000310.1, from coordinate 4,708 downwards.
TTGAAGCTGAGTTGAAAATGATGTATTTTCCGAAGAATCCTGCTGTTGGAGGAACACCTGCCAAAGATAAAATAGCGATGATTCCCGTAATTCCTAAGAACTTATTTCTATGCAACAATCCACGTAAAGATTCAATTCTGTCGTTCTCATCGTTGATTGCTAAACCAAGCGCAATAACTACTGCAATTGAACAACCGTAAGCTGTCATGTAGAACCAAAGATCAAATTGAGCCGTGAAGTTCAAACAAAGAATTACAAGCATTGTATAACCCGCATGCGTAATCGATGAATAAGCTAATAAACGCTTAAATCCAGTTTGATTCAATGCTGAAAGGTTTCCAACGAAAAGTGTGATTACGATAAGAACTGCGATAATCGGTGCCCAGAAATCGTGAACAGAACCTGCTCCGAAAGCGATGCTGAAAATCTTCATGAAAGCAAAGAATGCCGAAATTTTTACAACACCAGCCATATAACCAGTTACTGCATGTGGCGCACCTTCGTAAACATCCGGACTCCAGAAATGGAATGGAGCAGAACTCACTTTGAAAAGGAATGAAGCCAGGATCAACAATACACCAATCAATAAAATTCCTTGATTAGCAATATCGTTTGTTGCAATTGCGTTTTGTATCTCAACCAAATCAAATGAACCTGTTGCTCCATAAACCCAGGCAACACCAAACAATAGTAAACCAGTTGCAAATGATCCTGTAAGGAAGTATTTCAAAGCACTTTCGTTTGAACGCAAGTCGTTTTTGTTACTTCCAGCCATTACATAAATTGGAATGGAAAGAATCTCTAAACCGATGAAGAACATAAACATGTCTGTGAATGAGAACATGATTAACGATCCACAAGCCGAGAACATGATCAGCGCAATGTATTCACCAACGTGCTCAGTGTCTTCCTTAAAACGTTGATATCCAAGAGCAATTAGAAATCCGGTGATTGTAATAGCAGTAACGCTGTACAATGCTGTAGTATCATTGAATTCTAATCCTTTGTAATCCAGGTTAATGATGTTTGTTCCAGTTTTCAGTTGGTAAGCCAAGGCAGCCAGAGTCAAAGCAATTCCGGCTAATGCTGTAGTAATTACAACAATAGGCTTTTTTGTAAATGCGGAAAATAAAGTAAATAAACCGCTCGCGAATAATACAATTAAAGCATCCATCTTACTACTATAAACTTGAATTTGTAATCACAGCAACTAATTGCGTGACACATGGTTCAACAAAATCAATTACGGCTTTCGGATAAACTCCAAGAACCACAACGGCAATCATGATGATTGCAAAAACAGTTAATTCACTCCAATGCAAATCTTCAAATGCAGAAATCTTAACCGGACCAAACATACTTGCCTGGTAAGCTTTGAAGGTGTAAACAGCCCCAAGAATCAGAGTTGTACCAGCGATAATTCCAATGATTGCTTCGTATTCGTATACACCTTTCAATAACAAGAATTCGCCAATGAAACCACTTGTAAATGGAACTGAAACGGATGCGAAAGCAAGTGCTGCAAACCAGAATCCGAATTTAGGTGCTGGTTTTGCCAAACCTCCCAATTCTTCCAATTCTAACGTTCCGGTTCTTCTTTCAATCACATCTGCTGCAAGGAACAAACCAACTGCAACTAAACCGTGGTTGATCATTTGAAGAATACTTCCTGTAATCGCATCAACTGAAAGGGTCATAATACCTGCAGCAATCAGTCCAACGTGAGAAAGCGATGCATAAGCGAATAAACGCTTCATGTTCTTTTGTTTGATTGCAATGATTGCTCCGTAAACAACCCCGATAACCGCAAGAACGATGATTGGTTGGGTAACACAATCCAACGCTTCAGGGAATAAAGGAAGCATCCAGCGAATCATTCCGTACAATGCCATTTTCAGCATAATACCCGAAAGCAACATTGTTCCAGCCATTGGGGATTTCTGATACGTATCAGCCTGCCACGTATGGAAAGGGAAAATTGGAATTTTGATTGCAAATGCCAAGAAGAAACCTCCCAACATCCAAGCTGCTTTACATGATGAGCTACCAAGATCTACGTTTAATAAATCTCCATAACCGAAGCTCATGCTCATTTGCTTCAATGCAAGTAAAGAAGCCAACATTGCCAATGAACCCACAAACGTATAGATGAAGAATTTCATCAATGCGGATTTTCTGTCTGGAGCACCAAACCACCATGAAATAAGGAAGATTGGAATCAATGTGATTTCCCAGAAAATGTAGAACCACAATCCGTCAAATGCTGTAAATACTCCGAATAACCCGAAAAGCATTAGGAAAACCATTGCAATGAATGATTTATTGCTTGATAATTCGCGCTTGAAGTTGCTCAACATGATCAGGAAAACCAGTCCGGAAGCCAAAAGCAACATCATCAATGAAATGCTATCGTAAGCAAACGTGAAGGTCAATCCGTAATCTTTTAACCATTCTTGCGCAATCATCACGTGTGTTCCTTTTGGATCAAATCCGCAAAGAAGCCATGATGTAGCTCCAAATACAATTACAGAAGCAATGATTCCGTAAACTCTAGCAAAATTCTGTGGAATTACTAAAGTCAGAATCGAAAATAATAGAGGTAATGCTAAAATGCCTAAATCCCCGGTATGTAAAATTAGATCCACGAATTAGAATTTATAGATGAGGAAATAAACAACTAAACCAACCAAACCAAATACCATCCAAAGAATGTAAGTATCTGTTCTACCAGTTTGAATTTTACGAACTAGATCGCCGGTTTTACCAATCAATTGAGCTGATCCTGTAATTCCTCTGTGTAAGAATGATATCTCGAAGTAGCGATTCAATTTTTCAGATAACCAAAGTGTTGGTTTCACAAAAAGGAAGTTGTAAATCTCGTCGAAATACAATTTGTTTTTCGATAATTTCTCCCAACCTTTTACATCTTCGTCTGCAACCGGAACACTGTTTCTCTTCACGTAAACAATGTAAGTTACAATCGCAATGATCACTGCCATTGTTCCTGCTGCAATCATCAGCATCAGGGTTGTGTTGGTATCGCCATGTTCTCCCATTTTAATTCCTTGCACATTGTGTGCGTAGAAATGAGATAACCAATGCGTTCCGTTGTGTAAGAAAACTCCCGGAAGATTCAACAATCCACCAAAAACGGATAGAACTGCAAGAATCATCAATGGTAAATTCATCGACATTGGTCCTTCATGAATGTGGTGTTCTTGTTCGTGCGTTCCTCTAAATGTTCCAAAGAAAGTAACGAAGTACAAACGGAACATGTAGATTGCTGTTAATGCTGAACTGAACATCAATGCACCAAACACAAACTTGTTGTCTCCAAATGCGTGACCAATAATTTCATCTTTTGAATAGAAACCAGACAATAATGGAATACCTGATATTGCCAATGTTCCAATTAAGAACGTAATATGTGTAATTGGAATTTTCTTTCTCAAACCACCCATTTTACGAATGTCTTGCTCGTCGCTCATAGCGTGAATCACACTTCCAGAACCTAAGAACAACAATGCTTTAAAGAATGCGTGCGTTGTAACGTGGAACATTGCAGCTGTGTAAGCACCCATTCCCAATGCTACGAACAGCATTCCCAATTGTGAAACAGTTGAGTAAGCCAATACTTTCTTGATATCGTTTTGACGCATGGCAATGAACGCAGCAATAACTGAAGTTGCCAATCCAATGTACAACATGATATCCTGTGTCATTGGTGCCAAATCAAACAAGTAGTTTGAACGAACTGTCAGGAAAATACCTGCAGTTACCATGGTTGCAGCGTGGATCAAGGCAGAAACTGGTGTTGGACCAGCCATCGCATCTGGTAACCACGTAAACAATGGAATTTGTGCCGATTTTCCTGTTGCTCCAATGAACAAACAAAGCGTAATACAAACGGCCATACATTGTGAGATGTCCATTTTACCACTTAGAACGATGTTTGAAATCTCATTGTATTCCAACGTTCCGAATTGCATCAACATTAAGAATAAACCAACCAATAACCCAAGGTCACCAATACGGTTCATGATGAATGCCTTACGCGCAGCCAATGTGTTTTTGAAATCCTGGTACCAGAATCCGATCAATAAGTAAGAACAGATTCCTACACCTTCCCATCCAAAGAACAACAAGAAGTAGCTGCTTCCAAGAACAAGGATCAACATGGCGAAGATGAACAAATTCAGGTAAACAAAGAATTTGTAGTAACCTTCATCATGTTTCATGTAACCCATTGAGAACAAGTGAATCAGTGTTCCGATTCCTGTCACGATCAAGGTCATCCAGATGGATAAGTTATCAGCGAAGAACGCAACATCTAAATGGAAAGATGCAGTTCTAAGCATTTCAAACAACGTAACTTTAATTCCGTCTGTGTGCTGAACTTCAAAGTAAGTCATCAGCGTAAAAACGAAAGAAAGTAACATTACACCAGTTGCGATACTTCCAACAACAGCTTTTGGTAATTTCTTACCAATTGTACCATTGATCAAAGCACCAAGCAGGGGCAATGCAATAATTAACGGGAGTAATTGTGATACTGTCATGTTTAGTTCTTAAGTCGGTTAAACAATCGAATATCTGTGTTGCGCGAATTACGGTAAAGCAATACAAGAATGGAAAGTCCAACTGTAGCTTCTGCCGCGGCAACAACCATGATGAAGAATACGAAGATTTGTCCGTCGGCCTTACCAAA
>CAMLET010000309.1 GCA_946479125.1 uncultured Flavobacteriales bacterium | reverse complement strand
AATTTTATCTGGTCCGGTAGCTGGTTTACTATAAAAAGAAAATTTCAACGGATTATTTTCGTCTACCACTCGTAACAGATAATTGGTTTTATCAATCGTGATATTGTAATCCTGCTCTGTTGAATACTCGTCGCCATTAAACGTTTTGGGAAGCTCTTGCAGAATTGAATATTCTTTGTGATAAGCATAATGCGGTTCAGGACTAACTTTAGTAGTTGCAAAAGTTTCAAGATTCAAATAATATTCATCACCTTCCTGATTTGTTACTTTCAGATAATCTTCCGCTTTCCCGATTTCAATCACATCACTGAAGGCCGGATTTTTAGCACAGATCATTTTCTTAATTGCAGCAAAATCCAGAATCTTCTTGTCTTTCGATAGCATATCCACTGCAGTCCAATCCGGAGCAGTTAACCAAACGTAACGACTACTGTATCCCATAAATTCTGAACGATAATCTTGTCCGTCGGCGATTGGAATTTTAATCTGCTCCAAGTAATCATTTGTCTGAAAATCGTAGATATGAATGAGGTAGAAGTATTCCTTACTGCTGGTCTTGTACTGTTTGAAAGTTTTATCTACACAAACCAAATAACGGTTATTGTCGAAACTATGGGCATATTTCCATGTTGGCTCTTTGACGGAAACGAAGTTCAGCACTATCATCACAACTGCCATTACAGCTATACAACCTAATACAATAAAGAGCCCTTGTTTCTTAGTAGCCGGTTTCGCTTTTTTCTTACTCATAGCTTAAAATTTCCAAATTATTTTTCCAGTTTTGGCGTTCACCAAACTAACAGGTTTGTATACATTTTCTTGCGAGTAAATGAAGAACGAATTACCATCTTCACTCCAATAAAGATCATAGTAATTTCCCATCTCGGTATACTCATAAAGTGAATTAGCGGGCTTTGACCAAAGGAATTTACGTGCTTTCAAATCATATGCTCCAATCTTTTTCACACCAGTACTTCCCAATGCCGACATGTATTCTACTGTAACAACAGAATCCTTTAAACCAAGCATATCTCCCTCTAGAAAGACGGTGCTATCCGCTTTAGTCTGGGTCATGCTTTTCATCATTTCGTAAAAATTCTCACGCGACGAATGATGAAGTGTGTACAAATAACGCTTGTGCGTATTGTTCTCGTCATAGGATTCCAGCGCTAATGTAGTTGTGTCGTTTGCGATGTAACCGTGAATTCGTCCATTGATCAAGATTGAATTACCCAAATCAACCAACTTGAGTTTCAGTTGAAATGCTGGATTGAGGTTTAATCCGTCACTAATCAATCTTCCTTTAAGCGTTGTAGGATTCAACAGAAAAATATCGCCTTTTTTAGTAGTTACTCTTACGGTATTGTATCCGTCAACTTCCATGTATGCAATATTCCCTTTTAATTGCGCCGTTTTGTTTCCAATCCGCTTCTTCAATGCTTCGGAATCAATAATGGAATTGTCTTTATGCAGATTGATTGCTGAAACACCGTCATCCCTCAAAAAGAAGGCATAGTTATCAGAAACACCAAGAAATGATCCTGAATTCTCATCTACATCATATTCTGTTTGATGAACAATTTTGCCGGTTTTTGAATCCACTGTATACGTGAGCCAGTACCAAAATGTAGCCGAACTTTGATCTGCCGACTCAATGGTTTCATAACGATTGTAAACGAAAACGGTGTATTCTTTTCCTTTTTCCTTCACATTTCCAACGTAGAACAATTTCCCGCGTTTGGTTCCGTCTTCAGCAATATCTTCATCGCAAGAGGTGGTAAATAATAAACAGAAGAATGCGCTAAGCAGAAGTAGTTGTTTCATAAGCAAGTAAGTGATCTAAAGTAATTACTAATTCCGAATGGCGAATGACAAATGAACTCTCAACTAGCAGATCACAATTAGTAATTAGTAACTGGTCATTTGTAATTAGCAGTTAGTAGCGCATTTGCAGTATTTGTTCACTGATCTCGTAACGATTTAAAATGAGGTCGTTAGGCAATTAAACCCACGCTTATGAAAACGCTTTTTCCAACCCTCGTATTTTTGCTTCTTGCTTCCAAATCATTCGCTTCAGATTGGACTTTCAACTACTTAAACAAATTGTACAATAAGAATCCTGACCGCTGTTATGATCGTTGTCAAACCTTGATGAATTTGTTTCCGAACGAAGAAAGTCCGTATTTCTTTGCAATGAAAATTCAGTTGAATGAAGCCAAGAAACAAACGAAGTTCAAAGCAAAAAACACCCGAATGATCAAAGCGATTGATTACGCAAGGTATTTCGAAGAAAATGCTTCGAAAGAATTGAAGTTAAAAACAGAATGGGATACAGTTCAGGATGTTCTGTTTAGTGCCGCGACTGAAATTCGTCAAGGTTTAGACGATGAAAATCTTCATTCAAACATAAAGCAATTGGACAGTAAATGGGAGAAATATTCGGAAAAAAAACTGAAACAGAAATATATCAAACCAGAGAAAGAAATAGAAATTGTTTCTTTAGGAGAAACTGAGACTTCACCCATAAACGAAAATAAAAGCAAAACACCGGTAACAAATGTTTCCTTTACAGGCATGCCACAAGGAACCGAAAACATTCAAGCCTTCGATTTTAAGAGCGAAAAGGAATTGCTGATCATGATCAACAAGGAAAGAAAACGTCTGAAAATGGATACACTTGTTTGGAATGCTGATCTAACTCGTGCTTGCAGATACCACGCAATGGATATGGGCACACAAAATTATTTTGATCATAACAGCTATGATCTGGTCAAAGGAAAACTGGTGGAAATTGGTGGAACTTTCGATCGAATCAAAAAATTCTATTCAGCCACATTTGTGAACTCTGAAAACATTGCGGCAGGAAATTCCACAGCATTGGAAACATACGATCAGTGGTTCAATAGTCCGGGACATTATGACAACATGTTTAATAAAAGCAGCAAATATGTTGGAATCGGAATGGCAGCTGTTGAGGGTGGATATGGATACTATTGGGTGTTTTGTACCGCACTCGAGTTATGAATGACGAGTTATGAGTTATGAGTTGATTACTCTCCCAAACGAAGGCGTAAACCCGCGGAAGAACTGAATACAAACTGTCGGACATTAACTGGTGGTCGGCTATCGTGATAGACATTCAACTCAAAACGGAAATCGACATGTTTTGCAATGGCCATTCCAAGTGAATATTGTCCGGAAAAACGTACATCTGCAAAATCTTCAATATTTGGTTGAACATAGCTTACAGCTGTAAAATAGAACCCGGATTTCAGGTTGATCATCCAACTCAGGTAATTACTCCAGCGAACAGCTTCGTTAACGATATGCTCATCTTGCAACTCTTCGTATTCGTAAAAAAGCGAACTTCCAACGAAAAAGCGAATATTGTTTGTATCAACGAATTTCCAGCGTAAACCTGTTCCACCAAGTGCGCGTAGTTTCTGATTCAGTAATTCGTTGTATTGCACTTGTGTGTAGGTTTCCCATTTCCAGGGACCATTGTTTAATCGTCGGGCATAACGCAAATGACTCATTCCTGAGTTCGCGTAGGTTTTTGTTTGCGACCCCGCGTAACTTAAATCAGAAATAAGGAACCAATAATTTTTTCGGGTTTTGTATTGAACACGCGGACGAAATCCTGCGGAATAGTACAATTCATCATTTTGTGCTGCACTCACAGAAGCATCCAAACTCCCACTCCAACCTGCAGTATCGTCATAAATACGCTTGTTTTCAATATTGACGATTTGAGCAAACGAGCAATTTACAACTGAGAGGAAAAAGAAGATTATTGGTAAGCGCATGATAATAATTCGAGACAAATTTAGTCAAACATTGAATCTATTTCCCCGAAATTTCTTCTAAGCGTTTCTTTGTTGCTTTATCGGATGGCTTAAAACCAACGGCTCTTTGGAAATACTCAATGGCTTTTACAGTGTCGCCTTTTTGAAGATTTGACTCAGCAGCGTCTAAAATTTTCTGATACTGCTTATTGACTTCTTTAGTTGAGATTTCATCAATATCTTCCTGGCTAACCAATGACGTCATTTCTTCCACTATCAAGAAACCAAAAAGCCCTTTGTTCAACGAAACCCTAATATTTTTTCCAGGAAGCAAATTTGTACTGCAAGGAAAAACCAATTGTTTTTCCATTCCGTCGTAATGAACAATTGCATACGGATTGCCACATCCACCACGTCGACTGGCTGACAAATAATCTGTATGAAGCACACGTATTTCCACTTCTTGATCTTTATCTGTTGGAAGGTAATAATTCAGCCCCATGAACGTAAAAACCAAGATTCCACCAAACATTATTGTTCCATGAAAAGCCTGAAGATAAAAAGGATGTTTTATGTTTTTGTAATAGTCAAAACGTTTTCTAAACAGCGTAAACAATAAGAGACCACCAACTAAAAAAATGGAAAACGGAATCCAGAAGTTGATGAATGTCTTGCGATACAAGAACATTTGGGCTATTAGCGCAATTAGAGATAGAAAGGTTATAATTCCTACTTTTCGTTCGCTTGTCATTTGTTTTGTGAAATTCGTGTTTGACTATTCGTTAGTCGATTGTTTTGGTAATTGGGCCTCCATTTCGATGAACGAACCACTTGAATTAGAAACAGATTTAATAGGGTTGAATTAAAATATCCGTAGGAATATTCCAGTTCTCATGAAGTTGCCGAATCATTTCCAAAGACAATTTTCTTTTTCGATTTAAAATTTCGCTTGCACGAC
>CAMLET010000308.1 GCA_946479125.1 uncultured Flavobacteriales bacterium | reverse complement strand
CAAATTCTTCGATAACATCGAGTAAAGTGTACGTTTGAAGAGCATTTCTACTCGGAAACTTTCCTCTGGCATCCTGTAACTTTCGTTGTTGGATCGTATCACCAACATTTCGAACGATAAGATTCTCACCCAACTGTTTTGCCAGATTATCTCTGAATTCCAATGCTTCCGGGAAATTATGTCCTGTATCCACATGAACCAATGGAAACGGAAATTTCCCCGGTCGAAATGCTTTCAGTGCCAAATGCACCAAACAAATACTGTCTTTTCCTCCTGAAAAAAGCAATGCCGGACGATCAAATTGTCCTGCTACTTCTCTCAAAATGTAAATGGCTTCCGCCTCTAGTTGTTTTAAGTAATCCATATTCTTTAATTGAGAATGTAAAATTGAAAATGTAGAAGTCCTCCCCCTACCCCCCCCTGTCTGACTGCATACAGGCAGGCTCCAAAGGGGAAGTCAGCTCAGTCTTACTTTTCAATTCTCCATTTTAAAATTTTCAATTTATTAAGCGTGTAATCCACACTCCTTCTTCGAGTTGTCTTCCCACCACCAGCGTCCGGCGCGAAATTCTTCTCCTTCGCAAATTGCCCGTGTACAAGGCTGACAACCTATGCTTACAAAACCTCTATCCTGAAGTGTGTTGTAAGGAATATTGTATTTGTTTATTTCTGCCTTTACTTCTTCCAATGTCCAGTTGGCCAAAGGATTGTATTTAATAATATTCCTGCTTTCATCGATTTCGAATTGATTCAGGGTATTCCTGTTTTCAGAATGCTCTGAACGCAGTCCTGTGATCCACACATCCACATTTTTAAGCGCTCTGTTCAAGGGTTCCACTTTTCGGATAAAGCAGCACTCCTTTCTGTTTTCAAACGATTCGTAAAAACTTATCGGACCTTTTTGTGTGACCAATTGTTCAACCTGTTTATGCTTCGGAAAGAAAACTTCGATGTTTTTATCGTAGCGCTCTTTCGTTGCGTTGAGCGTGCTGTATGTTTCAGGGAAAAGTCGACCAGTATCTAACGTAAACACACGAAATGGTAAGTTTTGACTGAAAATATAATGTGTGATCAACTGATCTTCCCAGCTCAAGCTTGTGGAAAATGCTACCCGAATTCTCTTCACCAAACCAAGCGCAAGTAGCGATTGATCTAAAGGCAATTTTTCAATGTTTTTTATCGTTTCAATTGTTAAAGACATGATACAAGAATGTTTCGAATACTTAATAAAATCACGACAATTCCAACAAAAAGCATCATTGCTTTAATGTTCAATTTCGAAGACAAATAGGCTGCAATAGGTGCTGCAATCACTCCACCTAATATCAATCCAACAATCGGTTGCCAGGCTTGTCCTCCGATAGTTAAAAAGAAGGTAAACGAACTTGCCAACGAAACGAAGAATTCAGCCAAATTGACGGAGCCGATAATCATTCTCGGATGTTTTCCTCTGGCAATTAAAGTAGAAGAAACAACCGGCCCCCAGCCACCACCACCGATGGAATCCAGGAAACCGCCCAAAGTTGCGAGCCAGCCTACTCTTTTTACTTTACGTCTCTCTCTATTCTTATTCACCACTTTATTCACGATCAGAACTCCGAGCAACAAAGTGTATGTACTAACAATCGGTTTAATTGTATTGCTGTACTGTTCCAACTCCGACAATGCATAAGCACCAACCGCAGCGCCAAGTACACCAGGAATAACAATTGATTTGAACAATCGATTATTCACGTTTCCGAAGCGCAAATGCATGATTCCGGAGACGCCGCTGGTAAAGATCTCAGAGGCATGAACGCTCATACTGGTAATTGCAGGCGAAATTCCCAATGCTGTCAAAAACGTTGAAGCACTTACTCCATAAGCCATTCCAAGCGCTCCATCAATCATTTGGGCGATGAATCCACCAACCATGAACCAAACGAACATCATGTCGAGGGAACCAATGGTTTCTGAAGCCGACGACCAAATGGCATCCGGAGAAACGAGTGAAAAGAAAATGTGTCCGCCGATCATGATTCCCAAAACTCCAAGTGCGTAACTCAAGAATTTCTTCAATGAAAACAAATACCATGGACGTTCTGCTTTTTCGGTAAGAATTGCCGTTGCCTTGTTGAGTTTCTTCACTTTAGAAGTAAAGTCTCCCGACAAATGGTTTCTAAGTTTGTTCAACTTCGTCACAGATTCGTCTAACTCGGAAGGAATGTTTTCATCCAACACTTCCTTCAAACGCTTGGCAATTGTTGGTGATTTACCGTTTGTAGAAATTCCGATCTTCAGGTTTCCTTTTCGAACCACTGAACCAAGGTAGAAATCGCACAATTCCGGCTTGTCTGCCGCGTTATAAAGCACCCCGTTTTCTCTCGCAATTTTCATTAGTTCAACTGAAGATTCCACATCGTTAATCGCAGAAATTGCCAATTGCTTGTTCACAAAGTCGCGTTTGCCCACAGATCGTTCTTCTAATGAAACATTCTCGTGTAACTCAGCATATTCAATGAATTTCGAAGAAAATTCCCTTGCAACAACCTTTACATTCGAACGCGGTGAATTCGTTAAAAGCGCTTGTAATTTCTCCAACGCTACGTTTCCACCGCCAACAATCAACACTTCCAACTCGTTTGTTTTGAGGAAAATGGGAAACAACTCGTTTACATCTTTTTCACTCATAACTAGTTCGCTAAATTGTTTTTTAGTCCTTCAAAAGCCAGATCATAAGCAATTGTTTTTGGATTCGATTTCAAACCAACTACATGACCAATCACAATAATTCCTGGTTTATCCGAAGATTTCTGAAAGAGTTCAGGTAAGGTTTTGATTGTTCCCAAATACTGCTCTTCAGTCGGTAAAGAACCATCGAGAATAATTGCTGCTGGCAACTCCCCTTTTCCAGCTTCTACAAACAATTTGCTGATTTCATTCAAAAGGTGAAGTCCCATCAAAATCACAACTGTTCCTTTGTAATTCAACGATTCAGCCAATTCCTGATTGAACTTTCCGTCTCTTTGAGTCGCCGTAATTACGTGGAAACTTTTGCTTAATCCTCTGTGTGTAACCGGAATTCCGGCTAAGGCAGGAACAGAAAGTGAACTCGAAATTCCCGGAATGACTTCTGTCTCGTAACCGAAAGAACGCGCATAAAGCAATTCTTCGTAGCCACGACCAAAAACAAAACTGTCACCACCTTTTAAGCGAACAACGTTCTTGTATTTCGAAGCATAATGAATGATCAGTTTATTAATGTTTTCCTGAGAATTCTCACCTTTTCCCAAACGCTTTCCAACGTAGATTTTTATTGCTTTTTCTGCGTAACTCAGCACTTCTTTGCTAACGAGCGCATCGTAAAGTACCACCTCAGCATTTCCCAAAGCAAGTAATCCTTTTAAAGTGATGAGTTCGGGATCACCCGGACCTGCACCAACTAAGGTTATTTTAGAATTTAATTTTGTTTCCATTGTCGCCAATTAATGCGTTAAATACTTCTATTGCTTCTGTCACGTAGATCTTTGCAAATGCTTGTGACGGTTCGTTTTTGTTGATTCGAGACACGAAATCGGAGAACTTGTTTTCGCTGTTAAAACCAAACTGATTCTCGAAATGAATGTCAAAATCTGTGATGATTCCCTGCTGTGTATTACATCGAACATTCTTCTCAACCAAAAGCGCTTTCGCTGAATGAACCAAGGCTGCATAAGCGAAATAAATGGAATCCGCATATCGGTTTTCGAAATAAGCTTCCACTGATTTTTCAGCCTTTTCAGAGGCGTCGAAGAACAATGTTTTTACCAAATCAATCATTACTCCAGCACATTCACCAACTCCAATTGCGGTTGCAAACTTTTCCTCATTTCCCCAATCGATGTAATCTGAATTTTCAATAGACTCCAAATCAGCCAAGGGCTTCAGCAACTGGTAGAAATAATTATTTCCTTGTCGATCGTAATACTGATTAAAATCTTCTTCGTTTTGATTTGCATCGAAATCGTTAAAAATGATGTCAATCAATTGCAGCACACGTTTCGACGGAAGCTTAATCACTTTCTCCGCAATTCTTCCGTCACCAGCTCCTGTTCTTCCACCACCAAGTAAAAGTTGTAGTGCTGGAAGTGTTCCTTCTTTGGTTTTAATTGAACTGCCGTGGAATCCAATATGCGCCATTCCGTGTTGACCACAAGAATTCATACAACCACTGATTTTAATCTTGATTCCAGATTCCTGAAGCAATTTTGGGTAATTCAGTCGAATGTGATCTTCGATAAAAAGCGCTACATCCGTTGAATTCGAAATTCCAAGATTACAAGTATCGGTTCCCGGACAAGCAGTAACATCGGCAACACTGTTGTAGCCATTTTCATTCAAACCCAATTTCTTCAAAACTTCGTAGATCGGTTCAATGAATTCGGCACGTACATTTCGAATCTGAATATTTTGATCAATTGTGAACCTTAATTCAGATAATTCGTATTGATCTAAAAGCGCTGCAAGTACTCGCGCTTGATTGGTGTAGAAGTCTCCAAGTCGAACTTTTACGTAAACAGCGAAAAGTCCTTCCTGTTTTTGAGAAAACACGTTTGTCTTCAACCAATTTCCATATTCTTCTTCAACTGATTCTTCAATTAAAGTATCAATTGAAATCAACTTTAAGTCAGAGGCTTTATTTATTTGATTTTCAAAAAGTATAAAATCCAAATTTGGATTGTACTGAACAGCTTTAATTTCTTCTTTTACCAGGTCGATAAAAGCCT
>CAMLET010000307.1 GCA_946479125.1 uncultured Flavobacteriales bacterium | reverse complement strand
ATTGAAAATACGAGCACCATCCAAATGCAGCGGCAACTTCATTTCTTTAGCCAACGTTGAAATTTTCTTAATCTCATCGAAATCATAGATTGCGCCACCACCTCTGTTAGCTGTATCTTCCAACGAGATCAATTGCGTCTCTGGAAAGTGAACATCATCCGGATTGACCCATTTTGCAATTTCAGCAGCCGTTAAACGTCCGCGATTGCCCGTTAACAAACGAACCGAAGCACCAGAATTTTTAGCAATTCCACCACCTTCGTACTTGTAAATGTGGCTTTCCTCATGACAAATGACTTCGCCACCCGGTTTTACATGCACATTAATGGCAATCTGATTGGTCTGTGTTCCGGAAGAACAAAACAAGGCTGCTTCCTTTCCAAAAAGAGCCGCAGCATATTCTTCCAATTCATTTACAGTAGGATCTTCCCTGTAAACATCATCACCCAAAGGCGCATTGAACATTGCATCGCGCATTGCCTGTGACGGCTGCGTTACGGTATCGGAACGGAAATCGATTGTTTTCATAAGTCAAATGTAAGGACAAGTCGCGACTTGTCCATACAGAAGGTGAAAACAAAAAAACCATCCGGGAATGCCGAATGGTTTAATATTTCTGATCAGAAAAGACTTTCTAAAGATTAACGCTTGTGGAAAGGCTCGTCAGATACTGTTAATTTCTTACGACCTTTGCGACGACGCGCAGCCAATACTTTTCTTCCGTTCGCTGTTGCCATACGACTACGGAAACCGTGTTTGTTTCTTCTTTTTCTAACGGACGGTTGAAACGTTCTTTTACTCATGATCTATTTCTTTTTTCGAAAAAATTCGACTTGTTATTCTATGTTATTTTGTCTAGTGTCTACATCAGTGTACCTCAGACAGGGGTGCAAAGATAAGTACAATTTCCAATTAGTCAATAGTTGAGACAAAAATAATTTAAAAAATCTGCAGATGGACGAAAAAAATCGACCGAAAGCCATTTACCTTCTATTTTCTACAATCCACCTATTATTCTATTCTGCGCTGGTTTCTATTTAATAACTTTGCCACAAATCGGAAAAACCATGATGCGTCCAAAGAAACGTAAAGAAGAAAAAGTAAAGCTTACAAAAGACAGTTATTCGAAGGCTAGAAAACTGTTTTCGTACATGAAACCTTACCGCGTTTCCTACGGAATAGGCTGGATCTTCCTTGTTCTCTCTACTTCTATCGGATTGGTTTTCCCTGTTCTTCTCGGACAACTACTTGGAGCAGGAAATGGACAAACAACATCAATGGCCGATGCCGTAAAAGCAATTGACTTAACGAATCTGAACACGGTCGCAACTGCACTTTTCATCATGTTCGGAGCTCAGGCTATCTTTAGTTATTTCCGGGTTGTATTGTTCACGAATGTGACAGAAAATATGCTTCGAGATGTACGAAATGATGTTTTTGAACGACTCATTCAGCTTCCACTCGATTACTATAACAGAACAACAGTTGGTGAATTAACCAGCCGACTTTCATCCGATATCACACAACTTCAGGAAACACTTAGAACAACAGTAGCAGAATTTTTCCGACAAATCGTAATGGTTGTGGGTGGAATGTTCTTCATGCTCTTTATTTCCTGGAAATTGACTTTGATCATGCTGGCAACCGTTCCTGTAATTGCCATTGTCGCTGTGATCTTTGGTCGTTTTATCAGAAGACTTTCTAAAGAAGCACAAGACCAAACCGCGGAAGCAAATGCACGTGCAGAAGAAGCTTTTATGGGTATTGCGAATGTGAAAGCATTTACGAATGAAATGTTCAACTTATTGAAATTCAAATCGGCAACAACTGCCATTCGCAACCTGAACGTGAAAAGCGGAATTTGGAGAGGATTATTCGTTTCGTTCATCGTTTTCTGCATGTTCGGTGCCATCGTTTTCATCATTTGGCAAGGTTTATTGATGTCGAGCGGACCAAATCCAACCTTAGCAACCGGAGATTTGTATTCCTTCCTAATGGTTACATTGATGCTTGCAGCAAGTATTGCTTCACTTCCCGATTTCTATGCGAGTATTCAAAAGTCAATTGGAGCTTCAGAAAAATTGATTGACATTTTGAGCGAAACTACAGAACAGGAGTTGTTCAATGGAACAGAGAAACCACAAATTTCGGGCGAAGTCAGTTTTGAAAACGTACATTTCTCCTATCCAACACGTCCGGATGTGGAAGTTTTGAAAGGAATTTCATTCAGTATACAAGCGAATCAAACATTAGCTTTGGTTGGTTCTTCGGGCGGAGGAAAATCAACAATCGCCAACCTGGTTCTGAATTATTACCAAACAACAGGTGGCACCATTCGCATTGGTGGAATTGATTCCAAAGAAATCGAATTCAAGCACCTGAGAAAGCACATTGCCGTTGTTCCACAGGAAGTATTGCTGTTTGCCGGTTCTATTTTCGACAATATTCTATTTGGAAATCCGGATGCAACAGAACAAGAAGTGAAAGACGCGGCAAAACAAGCCAATGCATTCGACTTCATTGAAAGTTTCCCTGAGGGTTTCGAAACACAAGTTGGAGATAGAGGAATTCAGCTTTCCGGCGGACAAAAACAGCGTATTGCCATTGCCCGAGCGATTTTAAAGAATCCGACCATTTTGGTTCTCGACGAAGCCACATCGGCACTTGATTCAGAATCGGAACGCGTTGTACAAGACGCACTGGAAAAACTAATGAAAGGCAGAACATCTATTGTTATTGCGCATCGTTTAAGTACCATTCGTAACGCTGACAAAATCCTTGTTTTAGACAAAGGAGAAATTTCTCAGGTTGGAAGTCACGAAGAATTGATGAGTAATGAGGGAATTTATTCGGAGTTAGTGAAGTTGCAGGTTAGTAGTTTTTAAAGCTAGCGCGAGCGTCCCGCTCGTGCTAGCTTTAAAAAGGTTGCTCGTGCTACCAGAACCTCACTCCCCCATCAAATCAATTTCCAACACAGTTTGGTCGCCAGCATAGTTTCTTGCACTACTGTATTTCCAATCAGCTGGATTGGTTACCAAGCCTTCTTCCACAGGATTATTGTGGATGTAATTTACTTTTTGTTCCACGACCCAATTACTGTAAACCTCAATTGGCTGGTTGTTTTGCTGCCACAACTGATATTGCTGTACATTGCTGTTCTTTCTTCCAGCATCTTCAAATAGTTTTAGCAAGTATCCCTTTCTGCTTTCTCTCGGATTTTCCTTGATCGCTTCTATTAATTTCTTTGACGTATATCCTTTGAAATCCCGCATAAAACCTGACGGATTGTTTTCTGTAGAGCGAAAAAGCAAATGAACATGATTAGGCATGAATACATAGGCGTACAATTCAATTCCTTTGTTTTTTCTGCAGTAAGTCAGTGATTCTGCCAGAATTGAAAAATAAACTTCTCGTGTAAATAAATCTACCCAATTAACGGTTGCAAAGCTTACAAAATAGGCGCCTTCCGGGTTAGCAAACTTATACTTTCTACTCATGTATATTAAGTTAGCGAAAAAAAGGAAGTTTATGGCAAGGGTAATGGATTTTTTGGTTACGCCTGGACACGAACGCGATTATTGCATGGTGCGAGCGGGATTAATGCATGGCACGAGCGGGACGCTCGCGCCAGCTGGGTGCGTGTAGCAGATAATTTTGATACACTACCCTATTGATTGGATCTCTTCTTTGATATCCTTTATCAATCTACCTTCTCCATCATATGTAAAGTTGTTATTGTTTATTCCTCATTCTCTACGATTTTAACCTCACTACTATACGTAAAGTACACATGGTAGTAATATTTAAACTTCGGATTATCAGACTTTACTTTAGTTAACAATACCAACTCATTGCATTTTAGAGCATTTAAAGGAGGTTCACCCCTTTCTCCTTTATTAACTCTCTAATCTTTCTCATTGTCCGCTAAAAACTTCTTAATGAATTTCTTATTGTTAGAGTATAACTCAACAGATCGCATCCACCGTTTCGCTGAATCAGCATGTATCATTACTAGTGATTCACTATTCTTAAATACAAATTTGTAATCACTTCCTTCCGACTTAGAATAACTCAGATCATTAGTCTTCCAAAACAAAAGTAGTTCTTCCGCATTCGTATAAGGCAAATCACATATGTTCAGTGATTGCGCATTTGAATTATAGCTGGTCATCAGCAGAATAATAAACAGTAGTCTTTTCATTTTCTTTGTTTTAAGCGACTCATAAAAGGTAATAAGGTCGAAACCTCTATTTCAAAACAATCGTCATTTGTATAGCAGTCGAGTTGCATGCAAATTCCGCTTGATGAATCGAAACTACCTTTGTAAACGGTTTCTTTATACTTATAAAAATAAACTAACACTTTTCGGTTTCTAATAGATCCTTCTTGTTTCACCTTAGCACATATAACTTTTGAGTTCATAAAAACCACATAAGGTGAAAGATAAAGCAGAATTAAAAATAAAGCTGCGAACAAAAGTGCTTTTATATACTGACGTTTCATTATTTCCACTGATTAGTTAATTAGGTACTGACTCTGAACCCATAGTATCTCAAATTGAATCATTAAATCAATGAAGGCAGCTATTTATACGAATTGTTCTATGAACCGTATAGTGGAATAGAATCGTTCATTACTCCTAGTCTTGAGCTACCACACTCGATTGTAAGTATCTCCGGCTGTTGTCTTATACCAAATCAAACCATATTGCTTTGAAATCGCAAATTCATGCATTACATCAGATAT
>CAMLET010000306.1 GCA_946479125.1 uncultured Flavobacteriales bacterium | reverse complement strand
AGCATTTGGAGGAATTCAGAAACTTGCTTCCTGAAACAGAAGTAATTCTTGTTGACGGAGAGTATTTTTCGTGGTACGGTTCCAGATTGCTAGGTGCTCCTCAATACTTCAGAGAATTATTAGAAGGATTACTCCGCTAGGGGATCCATAGACAACAGTATAAACTGAAAGACTTCGTTTACAGAGTTTTTATCTTCTTTGAATGGTAAAACACCTGTTATCTTAAAATTAGCATTAGAAGATTTCTGAATTGCAAAATCAACCAGGTCGGTAGATTGAGAAAAGGTCGTCAGATTCTTTACTGGTTTAAAGCTTTGCAATACAGCTTTCACAAAGTATGAGGAACTGTTGATACTTGTTAGGTTGGAGAGGTTCCCTTTAACTCGAAATAAATCAGCTCTGGAACCAGGAATAACAGCGTTTTCATCTACACCCACAAAAACATTATGGTCATCTATCACTCGAATATGATACGTTATGCCATACAATTTAACTGAAGAAGGTCCAGTGTGAACTTCCTTTGGAAAACATGCCATTATACTGTCCATTGACAATACTTTGTCAAAACGATACACTCCATTCATTCGAACCAAAGGCAGCATTCCCTGAATGGAAGGCAGGCCTTCAATTTTGTTTTCTACCTGCACTCCAAAATAATCAACAGAAATACCAGTAAGTTGTTTGTCGGAAAAGTAAGTGAAAGGATCCGTAAGTTTTGTCATTAAAAGAAGTTGCGCTTTTAACTCCGGATGATTGTTGCTCAATGAGTTTTCAAGAATCTCAGGGTTGTATGCAAACGTAAGCGTCAATCCTTTGCTTCTAACCGAATATTTCATCGGCTCAAAATCAATATTTCCTTTTATCGTACCATCAATAGTGAACGCTTTTTTGGTTTGTTGAACGCCAACTTCGTAAAAGTTCGTTTTGTTCATTCCTGACTTGATGGTAATGAAATCCGAACGTTCACCCAACGTTTCAAATGCTACTTCTTTGGAAGATTGAATTTTCTTCTTTACGGCCTGAAGCTGCGATTGAGTACAGTTTTGTGGTCCATAAATAACATAACCGCTGTTTCCAATATGAAATGCCAAATTCTTCTTCGATCTTTTTTCATCAGAAATCTTCATGAACTTAGTGACATCCATTAACTGGAAAATAGCCACTTGAAAAACCCTGTTTCCTTCTTCGATGGTAAAAGCAACAATGTCCTTATTCAAATCGATAGGAAGTAGCTTGCTAGTACGCTTAATGAATTTATTATTGATGATCTTCTTTAATTCCTGGTCTATCATGGAGTAATTCTCCGCTTCAAAGACAATCGAATACATTCCTTTTCTCCAAAACGTTTTCGCATCAATGCGAACGATCATTTCACTGTCTTCCGGAATAGGAGCAGAGACCATTTCTGGTTCAGAGCCGAAGAAATTCAATACGCTGATGATCCCTAATCCCATTGCAAAAAGCATGAGTATCAGGAGAATCTTTGTCCAGCGTTGAATTAATTTCATCCCCTAAAAATAGAAGTTTAATTCTTTTGCGTGACGATTGTTCAAAAAACTAACTTTGTGTCATGAGTAAAATCAGTTATCTAATCTTGAGAATGTTCGGTTGGAAAATCGATAAGACAGCTCCAAGAACCATTGATCAGGCTGTTATTGTTGTTGGTCCACATACGTCCAACTGGGATTTTGTGGTTGGTAAATTGGCATTTTCCTATTATAAAATTCCAGCGAAGTTTCTAATCAAGAAAGATTTGTTTTTTCCTCCTCTTGGCTGGATTCTGAAAGCAATGGGCGGAATTCCGGTCGACAGAAAGAAAAGTACGAACGTTACCATCCAGGCAGTAAACTACTTTAAGCAGCACAAGCGTTTGTTTATGGTTTTTACACCTGAAGGCACAAGAGGCTATCAACCCAATTGGAAAAAAGGATTTTACTTTATTGCTGAAAATGCCAACGTTCCCATTTACATTGCATACATGGATTACAAACGCAAAATTGGAGGTTTTCATTCCTTGTTTGAAACAACTGGAGATGTTGATGCTGATATCAAATACATCAAAAGCGTATTGTCGCAGTACGAAGGAAAATTCCCTGAGAACGGGATAAAAGCAGAAGATTAAGATGAGTGAATTTTTAAGAACGGTCAACGTCACAAGATATCTTTCACCATTACGTGAAGGCGGCTCTCTTCCAGGATTGGTGGAAGCCGATGACGACTTCAAATATGTTTTGAAGTTCAAAGGAGCCGGACATGGTGTAAAAGCGCTGATCTCTGAGTTTTTGGGTGGTGAAATTGCCCGAATGCTTGGTTTCAAAATTCCGGAATTGGTTTTTGTTAATCTTGATGAAGACTTTGGAAGAACGGAACCGGATGAAGAAATTCAGGATTTGCTTCGTGCCAGTCACGGACTGAATCTTGGACTTCACTTCTTATCAGGAGCAATTACGTTCGATCCGGTAGTAACGGAAGTCGATGAATTAACCGCTTCAAAATTGGTTTGGTTAGATGCTTTCATTACGAATATAGACCGCACATTCCGAAATACAAATATGCTGATATGGAAACGTGAATTGTGGTTAATAGATCATGGTGCAGCTTTTTATTTTCATCACTCTTGGGACAATTGGGAAGCAACTTCTACCAGCAAGTTTATTTATGTAAAAGATCACGTTCTGTTGCCTAAAGCGACGAAAATGCAGGAAGCAGATGAATTCTGTAAAGCAGCAATTACTGAAACTAAACTTAAAACGTTGGTTGACGCTATTCCTGATGAATGGTTGAATTGGAACGATACTGAGTTGTCGCCTGAGGAGATTAAAAATGTCTATTTTACATTCCTGAAAAACAGATTGAACAGTACACAGAATTTTGTAAACGAAGCAAATGAAGCCAGAAATGCACTTGTATGAGTATGCTGTAATTAGGCTTGTTCCTATGGTAGAACGCGAAGAGTTTATCAACGTGGGAATCATTGTGTTTTCTAAAAGCGCTCGCTTCATCAAAACAAAAACACAGCTTTCGGCAAAGCGATTGGAAAGTTTCAATTGTGAATTGGATTTGGAGCAAATTCAAATGAATCTTACAGCTTTTGAATGGATTGCCAACGGAGACAAGAAAGGCGGACCAATTGGTTGGGAAGACAAGCCCGAACGTTTCAGATGGTTAACGGCAACAAGAAGTTCTATTATTCAGACTTCACGCCCGCATCCGGGGAAAACAAATGACTTGGAGAAGGAGGTGGAGAAGCTTTTTGCTGAATACGTTTTATAAATCAAAAATCAAAAATCAAAAGTTAAAAGTCAAAATAGTTGTCTGTTATTGATGAAATCTCAAATTAGAGTTGTTTTTAACTGTTCACTTCTTAAAAGAATCCGTCTTTTTATCATATCCATACGGACAATGCCTACAACCACTTTTACAGCAATGTCCGCGCTTTAGATGATACTTTTCGGTAAAAACGATATAACCTTCCGGAGTGTAATAAAAGTCGTCTGGTTCTAAACCATTGTTTTTGGGAAGAGGCTTGAAATTGTCATCCATTTAACAAAATTACTAATTGCGATTTACTAATTACAAATTGAAAATGACGAATACGCGAAACTCTTGCTTTGTTGAATACCTTTGCAATTCGAAATTAGTCATTGGTAATTTGTAATTAATATGTTGTTTGATACATCGAAATCTATTCTTCAGGAACTTGAGCATGAATTGTTCGATGAGAAAAACTGTCGTGTTTTTGTAAAGCGTGATGATTTGATCGATTCAGAAGTTTCTGGAAATAAATGGAGAAAACTCAAGTATCATCTTGAACAGGCAATTTTCCTTAAGAAATATGGAATAGTGACTGTTGGAGGAGCCTTTTCGAATCACTTACTTGCCGTTGCTTCTGCATGTAATAAAGCTGGAATAAGAAGTATTGGCGTGGTACGTGGTGAAGAATTGACAGTTGATAGTAATCCTAACCTAAAACGATGTGCGGAACTCGGAATGGAGTTGGAGTTCATTTCCCGATTGGATTATGCAGATAGAAATGAAGATTGGTTCAAGGAAGACTTATTGGAAAAGCATCGAAACTTTCTATTCATTCCGGAAGGTGGAAGTGGTTATCACGGACTGATCGGTTGTCAGGAATTGGTGAAAGAACTTCCCGAAACGGTAACTGATATTTTTGTCGCACAAGGAACTACAACAACAAGCTGCGGTATTTTACTTGGGATTTCTGAAGAGGTGGCGTTGCATGTGGTTCCGGTTTTAAAAGGATTTGATTCGCTTTCCGAAATGAAGCCCATCTTGTATCCGTTCTGCCTCGATTCAGATTTAATCGACGAATACCTTCAAAAAGTGCAGGTTCATGATTCTTTTCATGAAGGTGGTTATGGGAAATCTTCACCTGAATTAGAACAATTTATTCGTTTATGTAGAACAGAATTCAATTTACCACTTGATTTTGTGTACACCGCGAAAGCTTTCAGAGCATTGATGCATTGGGTATTGAATTCACCTGATGCTTATGATTCTGAGATTGTTTTCATCCATACTGGCGGATTGCATAACGGTTGAGATAAATCTGGGTAGAAAAAAACACATAGTCCACATAGAATTACATAGACACAACTTGACCCGACACTTCGGGATAGTTTTTAATATAAGGTCTTATGTGAGAACGCAGGTGAGTTTAATCACGTTGTGGTAAAAAACTCCGACAAGTCAGAGTCTAATCTGCGCAAATCTATGTTAACTATATGATAAGCTATGTAT
>CAMLET010000305.1 GCA_946479125.1 uncultured Flavobacteriales bacterium | reverse complement strand
ATCACACGGAAGATTTTGTGTTCTACCCTTCCATTGTCGTAAAACCGGAAAACACAGAAGAGGTTTCCGCGATCATGAAATTCTGCTATGAGAACGAGTTGATCGTAACTCCTTCCGGAGCAAGAACAGGTTTAAGCGGCGGGGCTTTAGCAAATCACGGTGGTGTTCTACTGAGTTTGGAACGAATGAACCGTATTCTTGAAATCGACGAAAAGAATCATCAGGTAATTACTGAACCAGGAGTTATTACAGAAGTTTTACAACAGGCAGTTCGTGAAAAAGGATTGTTCTATCCGCCAGATCCTGCGTCAAAAGGTTCTTGTTTTATTGGCGGAAATATTGCCGAAAATTCGGGTGGACCAAAAGCCGTAAAATACGGAGTTACGAAAGACTGGGTGTTGAACCTGGAAATAGTAATGCCAAACGGAGACGTCATGTGGACAGGTGCTAACGTGATCAAAAATGCAACCGGTTACAACTTAACACAACTCATCATTGGAAGCGAAGGAACGCTGGCTATTGTTACGAAAATTGTACTTCGATTGATTCCACATCCAACACAAACGTTGTTAATGTTGATTCCATTTAGAAAAGGGACAGAAGCATGCGAAGCGGTTGGAAAGATCTTTATGGAAGGCATTATTCCAAGTGGTTTGGAATTTATGGACAGAGATGCGATTCTGTTTACCTTACCTTATATTGATGATGCACCAGATATTTTGAAAGATGATCATGATGCGCATTTATTGATCGAACTAGATGGATTTGATTTAGATGCAATGATGCTGGACTGTGAGAAGATCATGGTTTTACTAGAACAATATGATATTGATGAAATTCTATTTGCAGAAAACGAAGCGCAGAAAGAAAGTCTTTGGAAAGTCCGTCGAAAAATTGGTGAATGTGTAAAAAGTCATTCCATTTACAAAGAAGAAGATACCGTTGTTCCTCGTTTTGAACTTCCTAAACTTTTGAAAAAGGTAAAAGAACTCAGCGCAACATATGGTTTCAGACCCGTTTGTTATGGTCATGCAGGTGATGGAAACTTGCACGTAAACATTGTAAAAGACACGCTTTCTGATGAAGATTGGAACGAGAAACTTCCGTACGCTATCAAAGAATTGTTTGAAGAAGTAGTGCGTTTAGGCGGAACAATTTCTGGTGAACACGGCATTGGTTTGGTTCAAATTCCATACATGGAAATCGCTTTCAAAAACGGGCAATTGGAATTGATGAGGGCGATAAAAAATGTATTCGATCCGAAGCATTTATTGAATCCCGGGAAAGTACTTCCTTAATTATTCTTCATCCGAAATAACCCAAAGAATCAATGAGCCTATACCTCCAAGAATTCCCAAAAAGACTTGTCCTCCTGTCATTCGTTCAACCGTACTCGTATTGATGGCTCGTGAATTTTTCTCACCGTTCACTTCAACATAACTGACATTGTACTTCATATCCGCTTTATCGACAGGAGTTCTTAGCGCTTCAGCACGAGCTGCAGCTTCAACCACTTTAAAATTCGTTGACCGAACATGAATCCCAGCAGGATTTTTGCGCAAATCAACTTCCTCCGCAATCGCTGAATAGTCATAATAAAAAGTATCTACGGTTGTCATTTTAAATCCTTCTTTTATCACATTTTCATAGCGCAGAGTTAGCAATTCACTCCGAAGCTGTGTATTGACATTTGCATTCTTCCCAAATATCTCGATCCAGGTTTGTCCAATTGTATCGGCTTTAATAACTACCGAAAGATTTCCTGTGCTATTCGTTTGATCACGCAATACATCTACCAAAACCGACGAAACAGAGCTTTTGTAAGCATCATACTTAGGTTTGTTCTCCTTTTTCAATTGATAATTGGTGCGTTTTCTATCCGCATAAAAAGTGCTTCTCTTTAGATATGCATCAGTAAGTAATGCTTTGGTATCAAAAACACTTTTGGAGATCATTCCGTTTTTATCACTAACAAGAATAGAATAAGATCGCTTTTTTTCTTGTTTCACTTCTGAAATGGTTTGAATCAACTGAACGGAATCGTTCATATGAACACATGAAGCCACCACTTTCTGATCCGCATTTTCAAGTAGGTTTATCTCTATATTCCAATACGATTTAAATACAGCACCAATCATATTTTCAGAACCTGTAAATGTTACTTTCTCAATGATAGAATCGAATGTAGCCAGATGAAGTTTGTATTCCACATCCAGAAAATCAGACTTCGGATTGATCTCATCATCGTTTTTAATAATGTATCGCTCTTTGTGCAAAACAACGGTGTCATTGAGTTTATCTACATGCGATCCATTACGTTCATAAGACAATTTATCATGCAAAAACAACTTCAGATGAATTCGTGCAGGAGTAAATGAAACACCGGTAAATTCAGTTCTTTCAGCTGAAGTATAATTGCGTGGAGCTTGTGGTTTGAGAACCGAAGCTTCCTGATAAGAACTACGGATTTGTGCATTAAGATTTAGGACAATGCAAAGCATTGAAAAGGTAAATAGGTATTTCATAAGCAATTTAGTTGTTCCAGTATTGGCCTTCACCATTTTTCATTTGGTGATATGCCCGCGATAAGTATGCCAAAATTATACGCATGGAATCAAAAGCCTCTTCGGTTTCTGAACTAATTTCTTTGCTTTGAAGTCGTAGCAATAGTTTCATGTATAAACCATGAAAACAAATTTCTATTTGATTTTTTTCCTGAAGGTTGGATTTTTCCTTTAAATCGTCGATAAAAGGAATTGCAGTCTCATACAACTTCTGATACTTCTCATCATTTACAACGGAAAGCAGCGAATTATGCAGATAACTTAATTCCACCATAATCTCTTGCAATTCCATTCTATGACCAGCTTCAACGATACGTTCGCTTTTCATGTCCTGAATCAATCCCTGATACCAAGCCCTGTATGAAGGAAGATAAGATTCATCCGGTAATTGAGGACGAACAAATTCTTCCATAATTCTATCCAGATCGAACTGAAAACCTCTGATGAGGTCTTCAATCTGATACATGTACAGAATGTATTCTGCAATATTTTCCTTGATCTTTTGCTGAGCTATACGCATATTATTTGCCCATATCAGACTCTAAATCTGCTTGTTCTTTGTTCAAAAATTCAATGAATGATTTTGTGACATCCATTTTTGGACTGATGTAAGACAATTGTCCTCCAGCACCATGTGTCAACAAAATATCAATTCCGTATTTCTTCGCATATTTCTCAGAAGCCACCTCAATTTTCTTAGACAAGGCTGTTAACGAAGTATTTGCTTCTTCCTGAATACGCATTCCTTCTTCTTCCTGATACACACGAAGCTGCTGGTCTTTACGCTTCAATTCTGTCTCTAATCCTGTAAGTTCATTTGGATCGGCTGCACCACTTTGTAAACGTTGCTGAAACTTATTGTTTAAATCCATCAATGCTTTTTGACGAGCGATCAACGTATTTTCATAAGCTTTCGACTTCTTTGTAATACGCGCTTCCTCGTTCTTGTAATACGTGAATTGCGATTTAAGGCTATCCATATTGTAGTACGCGATCTTCAAACCTTTAGTATCCACTGCCTGAACAGTTGGAGGGGTTTCCGGTTTTACTTCAGGTTTTTCTTTTGAGTCACCACAACTAGCTGCCGTAAGTGTTAGAGCGATAATCGCAAATACATGTAATTTCTTCATTGTTCTTTTGATTTAAATGCAGTTTCCCAATCGCTTCTCATCTCTATAAAGCGATGAAGGCATTTTGTAAGAAACTCAGCAGTTATCATGCGTTCAATTTCTTCCGTTCCAATCACATCAGTCTCGCTAATCTTGAACGATTGTTCAAATTGTCCGAGTTCAATTTTTAGAATGTACTTTCCGTTGTATCCAAAAATTTGAATTTTAAATCGAGGATGTGGAACTTCAGCTATTACGCGCATAGGTTTCAAAAATAGTAAGAATAGACAAAAGACTGAGAATAATTACGAATTACTAGTGACAAATTATTAGTAATTCGTAACTAGTAATTAGCAATTACAAAAAAAGACCTCCACCGTAGCAGAAGTCTTTACTTAATTTATCTTTCAGTGTGAATTAAACCAACACGTAATCACTATCTGAGTATTCTTTAAAATCGAAAGGAACACGAACCATGAATGCATAGTCCTGACCTACTTCGTACATATCTTCATCAGATCGACGATAGTACCACTCCACCTTAGCTTTCAAACCGGCGTCAACCAATTCGTTCAGCTTGTACAACAAAAACAAAATTCGTTTCGAGGAAGTAATATTGAAATATTCCAGATCTATACGAACTAATGTTTCGCTATTCGGAGATCTCATGTAGGCATCAAACCATTCCAACACAACACCCCAAAATTCTTCAGGATTGTCAGGTATGGATCTGCCTTTAATTTCCATTACACCAGAATTGGGATCAAAGGAAACTAAAGGAGTTTGTGTGCTAGCTTCAATTCTTAAAACGTCCATTTTTAACATTAACCGTTGCAAGTTGTAAAATATATTTCATTCATCAAACCGTTTTTCTACCAAACCTCAAAAAAAATCGACCAATATTCCAGCCATACTTTTCATTATCATAGCGTTAAGGATTTATTAACTACGCGTGTTTTTTATCTTCAACACTACCAAACTATCCAAAGGGTCAATAAAAACACGATTTAGTTGTACGTTCACTTCGCTGAATTGTTCCATTAAAATGGATGAAATATGAAATCCATATGAGCCAATTATCGAAAGTTCTTTCACCCTTGCTTTT
>CAMLET010000304.1 GCA_946479125.1 uncultured Flavobacteriales bacterium | reverse complement strand
CATTGTTGTAAACAACAGTACCTTTTCCGTTTGGCAGACCGTTTGAAATTGGTCCCTGATACTTGAAATTATCAAAAACGTACCAACCGTCTACTAAAAAGTTCTCTGTTGAAATGGTTTGGTAATAGTTCGGATTACATGAACTCAATGCCACTATTAATAGCAGTATTGAACCCCCTCTAAGTGTTGTAAACATAATGTGTAGCAGTAAATCTAATAAGTTGGCATTAAATAATGTATTCAGTTCAAGGGCGGCAAGTTAACAAAAAACTACTGATTTAGATACAGGAATGTGCGTCTTGACAGTAGTATGCAAACAACCACCCCTCTTAATCTCCCCTCTCAGGGGAGAAACCCAACCTATTCTACATTTTTGAATTTTCCTTCGTCTCCCGCATAAAAAAGTAAACGATCAACGAAAGTGCCACACAGCCTGTGATGTAATAATAGAACCAGTTTTCGTGTCCAAGGCTTTTGAACCAAAGCGCCACATATTCTGCTGTTCCGCCAAAAAGTGCAACAGTAATTGCGTACGGTAAACCTACTCCCAGAGCCCTGATCTCGGCTGGAAACAATTCTGCTTTAACTACCGCGTTAATGCTGGTATAACCGCTGACGATCAACAATCCGAGAAGTAAAAGAAAGATCGCCATTCCTTCTGTATGTGTGTTTTCCAAAGCGGTAAGTAACGGAATGGTGAAAATAGTTCCCAAAATTCCAAAGGCAATTAGCAAGGGCTTCCTTCCTACTCTATCCGACAATGCTCCAAAAACAGGTTGAAGACATACGAAAATAAGTAAGCTGATGGCAGTGATCATGGTGCTTTGTCCAACCGAAAAATGTGCGGTATTCACCAGGAACTTCTGCATATATGTGGTGAACGTATAAAATGCCAGAGTTCCACCCAGCGTCAAACCAACTACCGTAAATATCGCTTTCGGATGTTTCAATAATTCGCGAATGGTTCCTCTGGAATCCGAACGCAATTGTGAAATCTGTTTCGGATCCGACTTTGCTTCTTCAAACGCTTCTGTTTCATGCAGACTTTTTCTCAAATAAAGCGCCACAACAGCCAAAATTGCTCCAATAACAAATGGAATTCGCCAGCCCCACGAGTACAACTGCTCTTCCGTTAGAATGAATGCTTGCAAAAGCAATTGCACACCAAGCGCAACTAATTGTCCGCCTACCAATGTAACGTACTGAAAACTGGAATAGAATCCTCTCCGTTTTTCCGTTGCCATTTCGCTGAGATAAGTCGCCGAAACGCCATATTCACCACCAACACTCAATCCCTGAAGTAAACGTGCGAGTGTAAGAATGACTGGCGCGAAAACCCCGATAGTTGCGTAATTGGGAACGACGGCAATGAGCAAAGAACCAAAAGACATCAATAAAACCGAAAGCGTCATTGCTTTCTTTCGACCGTGTTTATCCGCAATTCGACCAAAGATCCAACCTCCAACCGGACGCATTAAAAATCCAAGTGCGAAGACTCCGGCGGTTTGCAACAACTTTGCCGTGGCATTGGAATCCGGGAAAAATGCTCCTGAGAAATAGAGTGCAAAAGCAGAATAGGCGTACCAATCGTACCACTCTACAAGGTTTCCGATGGAACCACCGATGATTGCTTTTAATCTGGAGGATTGTTCTGACATGAATCCGAATTTATCTCAAAAATAAGATGAAAATCCAAATACTCTCCTTGCCCCCTTGGCTTCGATACATCCCAACCTTACAGGTCGGGACACTCAGCCTGACGGGAGCCTTCAAACCGAGTGAAAGTGTTTTTTCGCAAGTACTTTCAGACTCTCTTTATTTCCTTCGATTAACGCTTCTTTTTTAACTCTGGTCCAACCTTTGAGTTGTTTTTCCCTCGCAATAGCTTTATTGGGATTCAAAAACTCTTCCATATAAACCAATTGAACTGGAAGTCGACTTGAGGTATAGCTTTCTGGATTTAGAGAACTTTGATGTTCCTTTAGACGTCGGGTGATTTCATTAGTAACTCCAACATAATAAGAGTCGTCTGAACACAACAGAATATAAACGAATAGTATTTTCATTCTATTCAAATTAATAAAAAAGTTGAGTTCATGCAAGTCCCTGGTCAGCCTTCGATACAACCTCCTAACGTCGGTCACTCAGTCTGACAGGGAAGCCAGAACATTCAGCCTGATGGGGGAATAGGAACGATTATGTTACACCGCGTCAGACCGAGCCTGCCTGTCAAATGTTTGCAGGCAGACAGGTGTTTCGACCGGGAGGGTGAAATGTATCGAGGTACGCGGGGAGGCCCCATGTCAGACTGAGTGATTTTTCGGGAGAAAAATTGTATCGAAGGCTGACGGGATGTAAATATGCTTAGAACTAACCATATCTTTTTCAAACACACACTGTACATTTGTTTTATTCAAAGCATGAGACAAATTAATCTTCATATTTGATCGCATTAACAGACCACCTGAAAAAGATTCAATAACCGTAGGACTGAAAAAAGTCTTACGGTTTATTGATGTGAATAGTAACTGAACGCGAGAATCTTTGTTACCTTGTCATTCCAATAAGAAAATCATTACGAAACGTGTTTGACCAAGTAGACATCCTATATCTTAGCTCCATTTCACTGGGCGTTTTGGCAGGAATGATTCTTCTGCTGGTCTTAAAGCAATCCAACAAACGATTGCCTGAAAACTGGAGATCGGCTCCCGGCATTGAACGCTTTCAAACCGGCATTTTGTGTATCACGATCTACCTGTTGATAGAACTTCTCTTCGAGATCACTGCAATTATTCTGTCGAACAATTACATCTACAACAGTTTCATAATGAATTACAACAATACGTTTTCCCTTCCGTTTCTGTTCGGCTTCTTTTTCATCAATACCCAAACAATCTGGAAACGTATCGGTTATGTTGTTCTTTATGCCTCTATGGTGATCTTTTTTCTCTGTGGCGGATTCTACCACCCGAAAGTGGTTAATGGTCCGGCTGTTGCAGTAGTTATCTTTGGAATAACATTTATGGCGGCACTCTTGCAACTTACCGAACTATTGGTCAATCCCAAAGTGGAACGCTTCTCCTTTCAACTCAAGATCGCTGTTTGCGTTTTGGTCTTTGACCTGCTTCCATGCATCATGACCACCTTCATCTGGAGCGACTTTTGGACAGAAACTAAAATTCCCGACTTTGTTTACCTCGTTCACATTGCAATCATCATTTCGTTTCATGTACTGATGGGATTTATCTTCATCTACGAGATCTTCAAACTCCGTTCTTCAACCGTTCTCAATGACTAATGTTGTACTTATCATATTGTTTGTTACGCTCTTCCTTATATTGGTTTTGGGAGTGTCCATGTATTTTGTCATTACCCGACTCTACCGGAAATTGCGGAAAAGTGAGGCTGAGGCCATCGAATCGATCATTACAGCACAGGAACGTGAGCGCGTAATCATTTCACGAGAAGTACATGACAATATCAGTCCAATGCTTTCCATCACTCAAATGCAGATCGGATATATTCTTGAGCAAACGAACGATCCTTTGCAGCAAGAATTACTGACCAAAGCGAAATTGCAGGTACTGGATTCCATTAAACAATGCAGGAACATTTCCCACATGATCTCTTCTGAAGTCAGTCTTTCCAAATCATTCCAGTTGGTGCTGAACGAGCAGGTTGCATTTATTAATGAATTGGGTAACGTTTCGGTGAAACTCACCATCGATAAAACACTGCCTCCATTGGAAACTGTCAAAGGAACTTCTCTGATCAGGGTATTCCAGGAATTAATGATGAATACCATTCGACACGCTTCCGCAACTCAAATTGAGATTCGAATAGAACAGACGGCAGACCGCATTTACCTCGTTTATTCCGATAACGGTAAAGGTTTTCAGATCGGATCTGTGACTCTGGGATTAGGAATTCAAAACATCAACAAACGCATAGAGATCATTGGCGGAAAAACCCTTTGGAATGAACCTGAAAGTGCCGCCGGCATGACCGTTCAAATCATGATTCCACTTCAAAAAATCACAGCATGAAAGTACTGATCGTTGACGACCATTTTGTGTTCCGCGAAGGCATACACTTGCTTCTGAAGCAAAGCAATTCAGCACTTGAGATCGAAGAAGCAGCTAACGGAAAGGAGGCACTGACCAGAATTCGCATCAATCCTCCCGACATTTTACTCATGGACGCCGAAATGCCTGTAATGAGCGGCTTGGAATGTTTGAAATGCTTGCGCCAGGAAGGTTCAGTAATTCCTGTTATTATGCTTACTATGCACAACGCACTGGATCATATGTTGCAAGCTTACGACCTTGGTGCCAACGGCTACCTCACCAAAGATTCTTCGATCAAAGAGGTGATCCTTGCTCTGGAAAGCGTTAACGCAGGAGAAGAATATTATGCTGCTTCTATTCGCACTCCTTTCCTGAAAGAACTGATCAGAAGAGAAAACGAATTGGTTTCGAAAGCCGACAAGCTTACTCCGCGTGAAATAGAAGTACTGCAAATGATCTGCAGGGAATTTTCTACCGAAGAAATTGCCTCTACGCTTTTTATCTCTCCGCTTACCATTAACAATCACCGCAGAAGCCTTATTGCGAAAACAGGTGCAAAAAATGCCGCAGGTTTGGTTGTTTATGCGGTACGGAATGGGTTGTTTAATATTTAAGATTCCCCGTTGGCTTCGATAAAACCTCCTAACGTCGGTCACTCAGCCTGACGGGGAATAGGAACGATTATGTTACACCGCGTCAGACCGAGCCTGCCTGTCAAATGTTTGCAGGCAGACAGGTGTTTCGACCGGGAGGG
>CAMLET010000303.1 GCA_946479125.1 uncultured Flavobacteriales bacterium | reverse complement strand
AAAATTGGAGCTCCGTCCTGTTTATACGGTAGAGACTGTTGTGAGAAACAGTAGTATTGATTATCTGCATGCTATGGATTCAACTGGACGTGAACAGTTATGGAATCTTCAAAACGGAAAGAAAAGTGATCTCTACGATCATATTAGCATCATAGGAAAATACTGTATAGCAAACGAAAAAGGTGATTTCCTGATTTTGGATACCAACTTTAGCCTGTTGTTTCGGTATTCAAACCTGAATGATGTGTTGGAAACCTTCGACATTCGAACCGATCTGTCGGCCGAAAATAGATATGACGATGTAAGATATTCTGAGTGGAAGGAGTTTGTGAGAGAACTGGATGGCAGATATGATAGACAAAGCGATTTACCAGTCCTGAAAATTCATAGAGCAGTTAAATTGTCGAAAGGGCAAGCGAAAAGAAAGGGATACGAGGAGGAGCATTTCTATGGAATTCTGAATTTGGAAACGGGAAAAAGCTCCTCTGTGATTTACCAGGATTTGTTAAGAGTTGGTTCGTGGAAAGGGGTTTATTATTGGGGTGTTCGAAAAGAAAAAGGACAGCGGGAAGACCAGTTTACAGCTGATGTTTATGATAGCACAGGTTTGTTTCTGAGATCCACACAATTCAATGAAACCGAATACTCACAAATCGAAGATTTTTTAGAGGATGAAACGTATGTTTTGAGACCATGTGTGCCTTTAGAGCAACGTGATGCCGAAGGGCGCAGAAAGTATTCAGGTTATTTGATGAACGGAAATCGAATTGCAGATTATATTTTTGATCAACAACCTTTTTTGGCGGCAACTACTTCTGATTCAACAGGAGTACTTGCATTTCAAAGCTCGAATGATGGTGTGCGATATACGGATTTTAACGATAAACCGTTGCTGAGCAATAGGACGTTTCATCACGACTCGGAGTGGAATGGCTTGCACGATGGTCCCAATGCGCATAAGTACAATTTCGATGTTTTGAAGTTGGATAAAGAGGGATCATTTACAGGTGATGATTTGAAAATAGTTGTTGATGATAAATTTCAAATTCTATTGGATTCATGCACCCGTATTAATTACCAGCGGTTTACTGACCATCCGAAACTTGATCCGTACAAAGCTTATCTTATCGCACAAAAGCATGGATTTTACTACGTCCAATACAACGGCACGTTCGTTCCTTTAGATTCTACTTTTTTCAATAACCCTAGTAATGCTAATTTGGTTATTTACAAACAAAGAGTAGACAACAAAGGGAAAATTCTCGACTTGAATAAGCCCCAGACGTCAAGCTTTGAGTTTAAAAATCTGAAGTACACCACTTTTGACGGAACGCTGACGATTGCAGATCTTAAAGGGAAAATTATACAGGAAATAAAGAATGTGACCAACGTGGGGAGAATGTCTTCTGTCATTTACGTTGTAAACACGAACAATAAGATAGGACTTATCGATCCGGAAACAGGTCAGTGGTTTTTTACTCCCAAATACGATGAGGTTCACGAAGTGAATTCTGCCAGTTCTGATGTGTTTTATGCGCGACTTTTGAGTCGTTCTGATAAATGGATGATTGTAAAACAGGATGGTAGCCCCATAACCGAACCGATTTTCGATAATGCCCAGTGGTTGGATAGAAATAGCTGGACAGCAATAAGGTCTTTTGAAAAGTACGGAACAATTGGGTCTGACTTCAAGTTTATTTGTCAACCTAAATACAAAAATAAAATTGAGGTTGGAGACAAAGAAGTCTTTGTTGGAGAGAATGTTTACGCTATGATTGACCAAGCCACAGGGAAAGTATTTGAGTTTAGCAGAAAATTGGTGAACCGCGATTATTCGAAAGGACATCTATTCTACTTTAACGATTCAATACAATTTTTAAGTCCCGCTGGTCTTGAAATCATTCCTCCAACTCCAGTATCAACCGTTGTGAAAACGATCAATCTGAGCAAAGTGTTTTATGGCAATTCCGTAATTAAGAATTGGGATCATTCTTTTGTTGATGTTGGGATAAGTTATTGCGCAGATCAAGACACGGCTTTATGGATGTACAACAATCAGCTTCTTATGGATGAAGCAAAAAAATGGGTTTTGAATTGGGATCAGTTTAGTTACGGTAAATTACAGACACAAAAACAAGCAATCAAATGTACAATTGAACCTTTAATTGTGATTAAGCAGATGTATTCTGAACAAGTAACGGGTAGATGTTACCAACAGCCGGAAATTTCGTCAAATAGCACTCAAACTTATTCCTATCGTAATTACAGGATCGATAAAGATAAAATGACACCCTTAAAATTGTCCGATCTGTTTCTTCCGGAATCGAAGTATGTTGACCGAATAGATGTCTATTTGCTGAAAAAAATACAGAAAGAGCAATATTTTGGTCCTAACTGTTTAGACCTGGACAGAATAATAGCAGAGTTTAAGAAGAATTTCTACCTCAGTTATACGGGAATTCGATTCGTGTTTTATGCTGAGAATATCCAAATTGAGATGCCATTTACGGAACTAACTGAAGTAATGAAATAGCTGAATATGCCAAGAGGAAAAGCCAAAAGCCGAAAAGAGGAAAACGATCGTGCATCTAAGAATGCCGGATCAGGCTTATTACGTCTGGTTCTTTTGTTTTTCCTCCTTTCTCTTTCCTCTGTTGATCTATCAGCCCAAATCAAACCGTTCGAAGACTATTCAAAATGCATGACCGGTTTTCTAAATGAAAAAGGCGACACTGTTTTTCCTGCTCAGTTTGAAATGGTCAAGGATATTCGTCTCAATAATCGCAGTTGGTACGTTCAATCAGACACCTCTTATTGGATGGTTAATTATCAGGGGAAATTCGGTTATCTCGATCAATCCGGAGTTTGGCTTTTAAAACCTCAATTCGATGATTATTCGGTTGCTGGCGAAAAGCATTTCTTTTTGCACAAGAACAACAAGTATGGAGTGTTCGATCGCCATGGAAA
Source organism: uncultured Flavobacteriales bacterium (assembly GCA_946479125.1). The sequence goes on along the minus strand of CAMLET010000303.1, from coordinate 1,888 downwards.
AATCGTCTTGCCTGTTGAATTCGATACGATCTATTCCAATCCATGGACACCTCCCAATAACAAAGTAGTCTACAATGTCGTAAAAAGTGGACGTCTTGGATTATATTCCAACGATTTCAAGTTAATTGTGCCTCATGAATACGATACGATTGATCAGTTGGCTTATCGGGTTGGATCGTCAATGAAATACCATCGTATGTTCATGGCAAAGGGTAAAAACAAAGCCCAGGTTTATGACTCGCTTGGCTTACCGCTTGTGCCAAACAATTACATCCAAATTGAGCCATTTGTTGATGAAAATACGATCTCTACGAACTATTTATTCGGTGTTAAGAACGCAAAGAACCTGTACACAGTTGTAGATTCAACAGGAAAAGAACTGGTGAAACCGGCTAAATTCCCGTTTCAGCCACTGTTTACACCGCACAATTTTATTGATAAAAGTCGGGTGACTTATTTGAAACTGTATGATGGGGTGCGGACAGGAGAAACAAAGATCGTTCGTCTGTCCGATGGAAAGGAAACGGCATGGCATTCAACGATTGGAACGGTAGGTGATTGGTTTGTGGTGTTTAATGCGAAAAAATGGAAAGTTCTTGATTCTAACCTGAATGTAGTTTTTGAACAACCTCACTCCAGTTATAGGCTTCATGCGTTTTATGCTTATTCGGAGTTTGGACCAACAGCCGGAAGAGGACCAGATCCGAATCATAACCTAGCGATGCATGAACATTACCTTTCGACATTTGGCGAAGATGTCAACCTGCCGCAAATCTTTGTGTTAGAAAAGGAAGGTGAACAAATAGGAACCTGGAACTACGATGGAAAAAACACTCCAATCTATAAAAAACGTTTCGGCTTGCTGCACATGACAAGCAAAGTTCAAAGTCCTGTGAAATACGACCAGATTGTTCGCTTCGGCGGTGGAGGAAAAACCTACTATTGGGCTGTTTACCCGAATGAAGATACGACTGATGCTGCGAAGAAATTTCTGGTCGATGTGTATGATACAGATGTGAAACTGTTGAGAACGATTTTCCTAAGTAAGGATGATAACGCTCGTTTATCCAAGTATGCAAGTAATGTCCGTGTTCGTCCAAACGTGAATACATATAACGCAACGGCATTGCGGGAATTTAAGGATTCAACGCTTCAGGATATCAAATGGATAGATGGAACCTTGCCAGAAGTTGCGACGTTCGATTTTCCGATTGTCGACTTAGTCATTCGTGCAGATTCTTCAGGTTATGCCTTGATTAAAGATCCGGTTTCTAAGAAATATTCCCTTGAAAGTATACAGAAAGGAAATCACCCATTCAAAGGAAAGACATATACGGAAATTCAGTTTTATCGCACTGGTTATAATAATCAGATGTTATTACCAACTGTTTTGATTGGCGATGAGATCATTTTTACCGATAGAGAATACAACGTTCTTTTGGATTCCTGTTCTCAGATCATTAGTCAGAAGAATATGCAAATCCTTATGCTGCAAACCGATGCAAGTATTCTGGTAGTTCGTAATGGGATATTGTACGGTTATGTCGGCGGCAAATTTGAATTGATGGATTCTACAAGACTCAAATACGGTTATAAGAAGTATTGGTTTTACAATCAAGGATATGTAGATAAATGTGGTCGTTTTTTCACAGGGAAATCGCCGGTTATTGCGGGTAATTATGCCGGAAGTGTTTCGGGTGGAATACTTACACTTGAACATTTGAAAACGGGTGAACAAATCAACATTAAGAATATTTCTTCGGTAAAAGAATATAATGGCGAGTTAAAAGTAATTTCTTCGAACGGAAAAAAAGGGTTGATCTCAGGTTTGAATGGAAATTGGGCGGTGAAACCGAAATACGACAGTATTGTAGCTATGGACTATTAC